>NZ_JAGGDL010000006.1:0-118548 GCF_017653575.1 Pseudoalteromonas sp. K222D | reverse complement strand
GGGCTAAAATAGCCAATACTGATAAACAGGGTTGTTTTATAACATCTGCCGGGGAGCCGTTTTATTTATCCTAAACTCGGGTAATAGCGGATAATAATGGCTTAAGTTTGTAATGCGCGCGCGGCAAGAAGTGTATGCTATTAATGCAATGGGCTAAAATAGCCAATACTGATAAACAGGGTTATTTTATAACATCTGCCGGGGAGCCGTTTTATTTATCCTAAACTCGAGTAATAGCGGATAATAATGGCTTAGGTTTGTAATGCGTGCGTGGCAAGAAGTGTATGCTATTAATGCAATAGGCTGAAATAGCCGAGACAGATAAGCTCGGCTATTTATCGAATGTGTAAGCTTTTAAGCCTTGCAGAATAAATTAGCTTGCTGGGTTAGTGTCATCGTTAAGTATTTTTTCAGCAGGTGGTACCGCTACAACTGGGCCTAAAAACCATTCATCAAGTTTTTTGGCAACGTCTGGCAAGCCAGTACCTTTTAGTGATGAAAATGCATGTACCGTAATATCACCATCAAGGGCGCTTAATTCACGGCGAACTTTAAGTACTTGTGATTGACGCGGACCTTGTTTAAATTTGTCTGCTTTAGTTAATAGCGCTAAAACAGGAATTTCACTGCTAATAGCCCAATTAATTAAATCACGGTCTAAATCTTTTAATGGATGACGAATATCCATTAAAATTACAATACCTTTTAAACTCTGACGCTTTTGTAAATATTCGCCTAGCGACTTCTGCCATTTCTTTTTCATTTCAATTGGCACTTTAGCAAAGCCATAGCCTGGTAAATCGATAAGGCGCATGTCATCAACATCAGCAAGTTCAAAGGTATTTATTAGCTGAGTACGTCCAGGAGTTTTACTGGTACGCGCTAATTTTTGGTCGGTAAGTGCATTAAGAGCACTTGATTTACCTGCATTGGAGCGACCGGCAAACGCAACTTCAATTCCCGTATCAGCAGGTAATTTAGTAATGTCTGGAGCGCTTGTAACGAAAGACGCGGTATTATATTTGATACGAGATTTGAGCACGGGCTCTCCTAAAACTTAAAAATGATCACATTGAGCTAAATTCGCTCATGGGGCGTATTTTATACTATAAAGGAGTTATTAAAAAGCTGTTAAACCACCATATACAGCACATTTAAACCAAGTTAAAGCTTAACCTAAGGCAAAACCCTATAAATTATAAGTTTAATATGAGTAGAAAACGTGCCAGAGAATTTATTATCGTGTAGAATATAAAAATCACAACATCCATATTGTAGATGATACAGGGTCGGAAACAGAGAATTCACCATGAAAAAAATAGCACTATCTTTAACTATATTGCTTGGTGCGTTGTCAGCAAGCAACGCAACAGCATTTGAAGGCGATGTAAACGCAGGTAAAGAAAAATCAGTAACGTGTGCGGCTTGTCACGGCCCAGACGGTAATGCACCGATTAATATCTATCCTAAGCTTGCGGGTCAACATGCCGATTATATTTATAAGCAACTTCAAGACTTAAAACTAGGTATGACCTCAGGTGGCAAAAAAGGTCGTATGGATCCGGTTATGAGCGCAATGGCTATGCCATTAAGCGAACAGGATATGAAAGATTTGTCGGCTTATTTTGCATCACTAAACATGAGCGAAGAAGCTACGCCTAAAGACGTAGTTGAAACCGGTAAAATACTTTACAAAGCAGGTGATGCAGATCGTGGTATTCCAGGATGTGCTGCATGTCATGGCCCTCGTGGTAATGGCTCGTCACTTGCAAAATTTCCAAAAGTTTCTTTTCAGCATCCAGGTTACGTTAAAGCGCAACTTGAAAAATTTCGTGATGGCACACGCCAAAATGATTTAAATGGTGTGATGCAAGATATTGCAAAGAAATTAACAGATAAAGACATTGAAGTACTTTCGCAGTACTTAGGTGGCTTACACTAAAGTTGTATTTATTTAATTATTATTAATGTAATAAACTACAATATGTACAAAAAAGCAGCTTAGGCTGCTTTTTTTGTGCTTAAAATTACTTTTATAGTCTTTATTCATGTAAGACATTGACCATGCATAGCTGTGAGATAAGTCTTATTTTAAAAACCATTAAATTGTTAACTTGATGTAATATAATGGTTTTTGTGTTTTTTGTTATAATCTTTTTAATAAAAGATATATAAATTAGTTGTAACAAAATTATTAACAGGTACATTAACCCCTGTCGCAAAAAACAATAACAAAATGGAATAAGCTATAAGGACAGTAGCGCGACACGACTACATAGCACAAATTGGTGCTAGCAAAGGAAATAACAAAAAAGCGTTAGGAAGACCGAAAATAATAAAAACTCATGGAAGTTTAATAATAAAAACAAAATGGAATGCTACACGGAAGGTAAAAATAATAATAATAGGGATAGGTAAAAATAATAACAATAATAAAGACTAAAAAGTCGAAGGGAGAAGTGTCCAGATAATGGCGCTCAGATTAGTAGGCGGTAGAGATGTTTTCTCTACCGCCTTTTTATTTGTCCTGTTACAATAGCCACCGTTTAAAAACGAGCAGTAAGCTGTTTTAAGCGCTAAATAGAGAAACCCAGCCTCTAAAGCGCAAACTGAATTCTTCTGGCTAGGCCAGCATTGCGATGCCCATTGATTTGCGCCTCGCCCAAAACCTCTTAAGTGAGATGATCAAGATATGAGTAGAACTAAAAAGTCACGCAAAAGCCCAGCAAATGGACCAGTACGTTTAAGCCAAGATAAGCTTAAAGAAATGCGTGCATTAAAAGAGCAACGTGTTAAAAAGACCAAAGGTGCTAAGCCTGGATCTCGTAATACACCTGAGCTATTAAATGATGATAGCCAAAAAAGTAACACGGGAACTAAAGATAAACGCATTGGCAGTAAAAAACCAGTGCCATTAATAGCTGTTGCTGCTGCACCTAAAGTAGAAATAAAACGTAACTTAAAGCCAACTGTTGAACTTAAAAAGTCAGCAGAGCCAGAGTTTACGCCTGAGCAAGAGCTAGAAGCACTTGAAAATGATGAGCGCTTACTTAAATTAGTAGAGCGTCATGAGAATGGCGAAATGCTAACGGGTAAAGACGCTAAGTACTTTAATAGTCGTATTGCTCGTCATCAAGCATTGTGTAAATTGCTTGGTATCGAGGATGAAGATGAAGAAGAGTTTGAAGATGACTTTAGCGAAGAAAGTAATTCAGACTTCGATCAGTATTTATCGAACGATCTTGCTAACGAATGGTTAGACGAAGAAGACAAGTAATAAGGGTTATTAAATGAGTACAGCGGTGATCTTAGCCTTATTTGTAGGCGCTGCTATTATAGTAGGCTTAGCATTTTATGCGGGTCAGTTGCTTTATAAGTTAAGCGCGCAAAAAAAACTGATTGCTAAAAAGCAGGCTGAACAACAGCAAAAGCTTAAGCAGTCGCGTTTAAAGCGTAACGCCAAATTAGCCGACAGCATTCATTTAATCGCGCGTGCAATGCATGAACAGCAGTGTGAGTTTTCAGAAGGCTGTTTACGTATTTGGGTACTTATGTCGCAATATGGTTTTGAAGACGAGCAAGATTTAACGACAAAATACTCGGGCATTTATAAAATGTACCAAGTAGTTAAAGAAATGCCGACTCATGATGCGCGTAAAAAATATACCAAAAAAGAAATATTTAAGTTAGATACAGCTCGCTGGCGTGC
Source organism: Pseudoalteromonas sp. K222D (assembly GCF_017653575.1). Taxonomy (NCBI): domain Bacteria; kingdom Pseudomonadati; phylum Pseudomonadota; class Gammaproteobacteria; order Alteromonadales; family Pseudoalteromonadaceae; genus Pseudoalteromonas; species Pseudoalteromonas sp. K222D. The sequence goes on along the minus strand of NZ_JAGGDL010000006.1, from coordinate 114,839 downwards.
CGAAGAGGCACATAAAGATGAGATTATAGCTGACTGCGCTAAAATTATTATTGAGTTTAAAGCCGCCCCTGGCAGCGAAAACGTGGTATTTAATTAATCAGCGTTTAAATAATTTAAAGCACAAAATACAAAAGCAGACCTCAGGTCTGCTTTTTCGTTTTAAATTTACTACTTGGCTGAGGATTAAATAACCCGAGAAAAACGCGTTGCATTTAGCTGTTTTTGTAAGTGAGCGTCAAAACACATACAAATAATACGAATAAACAAATTTCCTCTAGCAGTGACACTAATCATATTATTTTCAATAGTGACCATGCCATCAGCAATTAAAGGCTTAATTGCCGTTAGTGCATCAGCAAAGTAGTGGTTAAAGTTAAGCGCATGCTTGGCACTAAATGCCTCCATATCTAACTCAAACTGGCATATAAGCTGTTTAATTGCATCTGCGCGTATTACGTCATCGGCACTTAAGTGCATGCCTTTGGTGATGGCACAGCCGCTTTGCGTTTCTACGCTATGATAATAATGCTTTAACTCTTTTTGATTTTGCAAAATGGCAGTACCAATTTGCGATATAGATGAAACCCCTAAGCCTAATAAATCGCAGTTTCCGTGAGTAGTATACCCTTGAAAATTACGGTGTAATTGCCCCGCATTTTGTGCCACAGCGAGTTCGTTATTAGTTTTAGCAAAATGGTCCATACCAATAAATTGATAACCGGCTTGAGTCATTTGCTCTAAGGTGTTTTTAAACATAGTTAGCTTGTTGTGTGCACTGGGTAAGTCGGCATCTTTAATTTTACGTTGTGCTGCAAAACGCTCTGGAAGGTGAGCGTAATTAAATACCGAAACACGATCAGGGCTAAGCTCAAGCAACTGCTCTATGGTTTGTTTAAAGCTTTGTGGTGTTTGCAGTGGGAGGCCGTAAATCATGTCGGCATTAATCGATTTAAACCCTAATTCACGGGCTTGGGTGATTAACTGTTTTACGGTATCGGCATTTTGCGGACGGTTTACTGCTAGTTGTACTTCATCATTAAAGTCTTGAATACCAAATGATACGCGGTTAAAACCTAAGTTACTTAAATCAACCAACATATTATCGGCAAGCGAGCGAGGGTCAATTTCAATACCACGCTCAGTGGCGTCGGTAAAATTAAAATGCTGCTCCAAAAGTTTAACTAAACGGCTCATTTGCTGCGTAGTTAAAAAGGTGGGTGTGCCACCGCCTAAATGCAGTTGCTCTAGGGTGTAGTCTTTAAATAGAGGTGCTTGGGCTGCAATTTCTATAGCTAAAAAATCAAGGTAGGTATCGGCTTTTGACTGATGGCGAGTAATAATTTTATTGCAGCCACAGTAATAACAAAGCTGACTACAAAACGGAATATGTATATATAAAGACAATGCACGGCTGTTTGATGACTCAATCGCACTGAGTAAGTCTTGCTGTTGATAGCCCTCAGTTAGCGATAGTGCCGTTGGGTACGACGTATAACGTGGGCCAGACACATTATATTTATTTATTAGGGTTTGATCCCATTTTGGAAGTTTAATCATCACGCGCACCTTGGTATATTATTTAGGTGCTGATTATAAAAAAATGTTTAGCAGGGCGGGTTGATCTACAACAAAAAAAGGTGCCGTAGCACCTTTTTAAAGTATGTTTTTTAATCTGTTAGTAAGTAACTTGATGGGCATCTTTCAAATATTGAAATAGCTCTTTGTAACCTCTACCAGGTTTTTCATCTTTTGCTTCTTTAGCTGCATTACGAACTAGCTGGCGCATTTGTTGACGATCAAGCGACGGAAACTGCTCTATAGTCTCATTGATTAGGTCATCGCCTTGTTCAATTAGGTCTGCACGTAATTGCTCAATTTTTTTGACCAACACTTCAGCTTGGTTATTTTTATTAAGCATAACATCGATAATTGATCTTATAGCATCGATGTTCTCTACGGTGCGCAGTGTTTTAGCTATGTAGTTTAAATGACGACGATAAGCATCACTTTTATTGCTAATTTTATCGGCAACAACCATTGCAGCTTTTAAATCATCATTTAATGGCAAGCGCTCACGCTGCTTTTTACCCATTTTGGCAATTTCAGTCCCTAACTGATGAAATTCTTGTGCTTCACGCTTCAGTTCGGTTTTTGAGACATATTCAATTTCTTCTTCAATATCAGCAGGCTTGCTTTTTTTCTTCGCCATGGGGTGCTCTTAAATAAAAATAACTTCTGCCATTATACATGATTATCATACAGAGGAATATTAGCTGATGTGATGCATTGAGTGTGTTAGCATTTAAATATAAAAAATGTGTGCAACATTGCCTTCAAGGCTCAGGACTTAATTTATGAAAAGCCAACAACACGATCCAATTTATTCTCAAATATCTCAAGTAAAAGATGCGGTAGCAGCAGTGCTCGAGCATGCGAAAAAACTCGGTGCCACAGCGGCAGAAGCGGCTATGTCTAGCACTTCAGGGCTGTCGGTTAGCACTCGCATGGGCGAAATAGAAACCATTGAGTTTAACCAAGATGGCGGTTTAGGCATTAGTGTGTATGTAGGTAATAATAAAGGCTCTGCGTCTACCGCAGATTTAAGCCCTAAAACGCTACGCACTGTGGTTGAAAAAGCCATTGATATTGCAAAATTCACCTCAGACGACCCTTTTAACGGTGTTGCAGATAAAGAGCTACTTGAGTTTTCACCCAAAGATCTCGATTTATACCATCCATGGGATGTAAGCCCAGAGCAAGGTATTGAGTTTTGTCATGCTGCAGAGCAAGCAGCGTTAAATGCGGATGGGCGCATTGTTAACTCAGACGGCGCAAGTTTTTCATCGCACCAAGGTTTGCGTGTTTATGGCAATAGCCATGGTTTAATTGCTGGTTTTCCGCGTACTCGCCACAGCATAAGTACTATGGTAATTGGTAAAGATGGCGAGCAAATGCAACGCGACTCTGCTTACACCGTAGCACGCGATCAAGCTGGTTTAAATGATGCCGCAGCAGTGGGGCTTGAAGCCGCAGCCGAAACTTTAGCTAAATTAAATAGCCAAAAATTAGGCACCATGAAAGTACCAGTAATATTTAGAGCTGACATTGCTAATTCATTATTTGGCCATTTAGTGTCGGCCATTGGTGGTGGTGCGCTGTATCGTAAATCGAGTTTTTTACTCGATAGCCTAGGTACACAAGTATTTAGCAATTGCGTAAATATTGCCGAGCGTCCGCATATACTCAAAGGGCTCGCATCGTCGCCGTTTGACAGCGAAGGTGTTAAAACCTTTGATAGAGAAATCATTCAAGGTGGCGAGTTACAAACTTACCTACTTGCAAGCTATGCTGCGCGTAAAATGAATATGACACCAACAGGGCACGCTGGCGGTATACATAACTGGTTAGTTGAGCAAACACATAACGATTTAACCGCGCTACTTAAAACCATGGGTACAGGCTTATTAGTAACAGAGCTAATGGGGCAGGGCGTAAATACAGTAACTGGTGATTACTCGCGTGGTGCGGCTGGTTTTTGGGTAGAAAATGGCGAAATCCAATATCCAGTAAGCGAAATTACCATTGCCGGTAACTTAAAAGATATGTTTAAAGGAATATCAGCTATTGGTGGCGACATAGAGCGCCGTGGTGGCATTCAAACTGGCTCTGTGTTAATTGAACAAATGCAAATAGCGGGCGCTTAGTCACTGCGCTCAGTGTATACTCAAGTCGAGGGTTATTTCGATTTGAGTAACCGCATTATTGAGTTTTTACGAGGTGTTAAATGGCTAAAGACAGGTATGCGCCAAAACCATTAACTGACATTATGGCAGGACTGAATAACCGCTTGTCGGCTTATGCAGGTAAAAGCCAAGCACTCGGTACCCAGCAAACCTTACTTAAAGACTTTTTAGGCCCCAAACTGGGTGATAAATGCCGCGTGAGTAACTACCGCGATGGTACTTTAATGATCGAAGCGGTATCTGCGCCTATTGCGCTTAGACTAAATTACTTAAAAATGGATATGCTCTCGCATTTTAGAGCCGCGGGCATGGCAGAGCTTGGGCAAATAAAAATTACCGCTAATCCACAAGCAACACAACGCTTGGGCGCAGTAAGTAAAACCATTAATACCCCAATAACTAATTCTCGTAAAATGAGCGAACAAACAGCCGATTATTTAAATGCCATAGCCGCCTCAGCCCCCCCTTCGCTAAAAGAAAAATTAGAGCGTTTAGCACTGCACGCAAAGCGTAAAACCTAGCTGCTAATAACTCGTTTATAAGCTCACATAGTTATTGATAGCACTATGTGGGTCACTCATCGCATTAAAATACTTTGTTACATATTCAATTTTATTGTTACCCCAATGGGGTTTATGATAGCTACTTAATACGCCTATTAACTAGGTTGCAGTTAATGCTTATTTCATTAAGTAAAAGTACATAAAATGTCATTACGCAGCTTTATGCTGCTGGTATTTGAATATTAATGAAATAGGTATTTATTTTAACTAACAAACGGAATCCTTATGATTAAAATAACAATGACCGCCGCAGGTATTGCGCTGGCACTTGGGTTGGTTGGTTGTGGTGAACAACAAGAAATTAAAGTAAACGAGACTCCCGCGGTTAGCGCTCCAGTTCCAGCTCCTTTTGCCTTAGGTATTGAGCTGGAAAATATGGATAAATCGGTACGTGCTCAAGATGACTTTTATTACCATGTAAATGGTCAATGGCTAGCTAAAACCGAAATTCCTGGCGATAAATCTAACTATGGTTCGTTTTCGCAATTATATGACGAGTCGCAAAAGGCGATGAAAACAGTACTTGAAAGTGCGGCAGCAAATAGCAATGTTGAAAAAGGCAGTGATGAAGCAAAGTTGGCGGCATTTTATAATAGCTACATGGCAGAAGAAGCGCGCGAAGAACTTGGCATCCAGCCACTTGAGCCATCATTGGCAAGCATTGACGCCGTTAAAGGTAAAAAAGATTTAGTTACTTTAATGGCGCAATTACAGATTAAAGGCGGCGACTTGCCATTTGGTTGGTATGTAAATAATGACGCTAAAAACTCCAGCGAAAATGCATTGTATGCGTATCAAGCTGGGTTAGGTTTACCCGATCGTGATTATTATTTAAAAGATGATGAAAAGTTCACTAAAATTCGTGCTTCTTATCAAGCTTACATTGCTAAAATATTAGCCAAGTCAGGGGTTGAAAATACAGAGGCTGTGGCTAAAAATGTATTAGCGCTGGAAAAAAACCTTGCTGAGGCGCAGTGGAGTCGAGTAGAGAGCCGTGATGCAACCAAGTCTTATAATAAAATGAGCCTTGCACAAGCAAATAAACTAATGGGTGACTTTGATCTTGCTAGTTACTTTAAAGCGATAGGCATAAACACCGAAGAGTTAATTATTAGCCAGCCGAGCTACTTTGAAAAATTTGCGACTATTTATAAAAACACCGATTTAGCAACATGGCAAAATTACCTTAAGTTTCACTTTGTAAGTAATTACGCTCAGTTACTCGATAAAGAGTTAGTGGACCTTAAGTTTAATTTTTACAGTACAACTTTACGTGGTGTAGAAGAACAAGCACCACTTTGGAAGCAAGCGGTTGATGCTTCAAACAGTGTGCTAGGTGAGATTTTAGGTAAAGTGTACGTTAAAGAGAACTTTCCACCAGAAGCGAAAGCGCGTATGGAAGAGTTGGTTGATAACGTAATTAAAGGCTACGGTGTTGCGATTGAAAATTTAGAGTGGATGAGCCCGGAAACTAAAATTGCCGCTCAACAAAAGCTAGACAAGTTTACACCTAAAATTGGCTACCCAGATAAGTGGAAAGACTACTCAGCACTAGAGATTAACCCTGATGAATTAGTCGGTAACTACATTCGTTATAGCGAATGGGCTTACAGCGATATGATTGCCAAATTGGGTAAACCAGTAGACCGCTCAGAGTGGCACATGACACCACAAACTGTGAATGCATACTACAACCCAGTAAATAACGAAATTGTGTTTCCAGCAGCTATTTTACAGCCGCCATTTTTTAACTTAGAAGCAGATGATGCAGTAAATTACGGTGCTATTGGCGCGGTAATTGGTCATGAGTTAGGCCATGGTTTTGACGACCAAGGTGCTAAATACGACGGCGACGGTAATTTACGTAACTGGTGGAGCGAGTCAGACCTTAAACAGTTTGAACAGCGTACTGCGGCTTTAGTTGCTCAGTATAATGAATACAAACCTTTTACTGATGCTGGCGTAAATGGTGAATTGACGTTAGGTGAAAATATTGGTGATTTAGGCGGCCTTACGGTTGCGCATAAAGCGTATATGCTATCTTTAGGTAACTCTAAGGCTCCAGTGATTGATGGCTACACTGGCGATCAGCGCTTCTTTATGGGCTGGTCACAAATTTGGCGTCGTAAGTATCGTGATGAAGCGCTGCGTAACCGCTTAATGACCGACCCGCATTCGCCTAGTCATTACCGCGTAATTGGTATTTTATCGAATATGCCTGAGTTTTATAAAGCATTTGACGTTAAAGAAGGCGACAAAATGTATATTAAACCAGAGGACCGCGTAAAAATTTGGTAATTTAATTACCTAACTAGAAAGTACCTAACTAGAAAGTATCTAACTAAAAAGGCCAGCAAGTGTTAACTTGCTGGCCTTTTTGTAGCTGCCTAATAATGGCGGTTTATTGTTATTATTATTTTACTAAAAGAGTATAGCCAAATATTAAGCGTTAAATATATTTCGCTTTTATAGCGCTAATAATATCGACGTTAGCTGCTGGAAACTCGTAGTTATCTAGCTCGTCAATACTTACCCAAGCATTATCTTGCCCTTCTGCGCCATGTGCTTCACCACTAAAGTTACTCACCACATGTACGTTCAGCTTTACCGTTTTATCATCGTAATCGTGTTTTATTGTTAGCAACTCACTGGAACTAAAAATAGTGATGCCAATCTCTTCTTGAAGTTCACGCTTAAGTGCTCTAAATACACTTTCACCGGCTTCAATTTTACCACCAGGAAACTCCCACAAACCTCCTTGATGTTGATCATTTGCCCGCTTGCAAATAAACAGAGCGTTATTTTTTTTAATTACGCCAACAGCCACATTTACAATTATACTAGTCATTTTATCTCCCTTAAACACCATAAAAAAAGCGACGCAAGCGCCGCTTTTTACGAAATTTATTACACTATTGGATTATTTTAATTTACCACAACATTGCTTAAATTTTTGACCTGAGCCACAAGGACAAGGATCGTTACGGCCTACTTTTGGCTCGCTACGTGCCATTACAGTTGCGCTTTGTGGTGCTTCTCCGCCTACATGCTCAACTTCTTCATGCTGATATTCGCGAGGAGCGTTTTCACTTTTACGGTGTTGCTCTTCTACTTTTTCAACATCCTCTTCGGCGCGTACTTGTACTTTGCTTAAAATACTTACTACATCTATTTTTAAGTTTTCTAGCATTTCAGCGAATAGCTCAAACGATTCACGCTTGTACTCTTGCTTTGGATTTTTTTGCGCATAACCACGTAAATGAATACCTTGGCGTAAATGATCCATTGCTGCCAGGTGATCTTTCCAATGCTGATCTAGGCTTTGTAACATAATCGCTTTTTCGAATTGACGTAGTACTGAATCGCCTACCATCTCTTCTTTTTGCTTATATGCTTGCCCAACCGACTCTTCAATGCGCTCACGAAGTTTTTCTTCATAGAGTTTATTGTCATCAGCTAGCCACTGAGTAATTGGCAATTCAATTAAGAAGTCTTGTTTTAAGCGCTCTTCAAGGCCAGGTACATCCCACATTTCAGCCAAGCTTTGCGGTGCAATGTACTGATCAATAATATTACTCAGCACATCACCACGAATAACCGTGATAGTTTCTGAAATATCGCCTTCTTCAAGTAGTTCGTTACGCTGTGAGTAAACCACACGGCGTTGATCGTTTGCTACGTCATCGTACTCAAGTAATTGCTTACGCACATCAAAGTTACGTGCTTCTACTTTACGCTGTGCATTTTCAATCGCACGGTTAACCCATGGATGTTCAATAGCTTCACCGCGTTGCATACCTAGTTTACGCATCATGTTGGTCATGCGCTCGCCAGCAAAAATACGCATTAACGCATCGTCCATCGATAAGTAAAAACGGCTTGAACCGGCATCACCTTGACGACCAGAACGACCACGTAATTGGTTATCTATACGACGAGATTCATGGCGTTCAGTACCAATAATATGTAAACCACCTGCATCAATTACTGCGTCATGGCGTATTTTCCATGCAGCTTTAATTTCAGCAATTTGTTCATCAGTTGGGTTTTCAAGCTTTTCAACTTCGCTGTGCCAGTTACCACCAAGTACAATATCGGTACCACGGCCAGCCATGTTAGTGGCAATCGTTACTGTGCCTGGTAGGCCAGCGTCTGATACGATATCAGCCTCTTGCGCATGAAATTTAGCATTAAGTACGTTGTGCTTAATTTTTTCTTTGCGTAAAAATTGCGATAAATACTCAGAGCTTTCAATTGAAATAGTACCTACAAGTACAGGTTGTCCGCGTTCTTGGCAGTCTTTAATATCAACTAAAATAGCTTCGTATTTTTCTTCTTGCGTTAGGTACACTAAGTCGGCGCGATCATCACGAACCATCGGCTTATTAGTTGGCATAACAACAGTGTCTAGGCCGTAAATAGACTGGAACTCAAATGCTTCCGTATCGGCTGTACCTGTCATGCCCGCAAGTGTTTCGTATAAGCGGAAATAGTTTTGAAAGGTAATAGATGCAAGCGTTTGGTTTTCGTTTTGAATATTTACGCCTTCTTTAGCTTCAACAGCTTGGTGTAAACCTTCTGACCAACGACGACCTTCCATTGAACGACCAGTGTGCTCATCAATAATGATAACTTCGTTTTCTTTTACAACGTAATCAACATCTTTTTGATAAAGCTTATGAGCACGAAGCGCTGCATAAACATGGCTTAGTAGCGTAATGCTGGCTGCAGAATAAAGCGAATCGCCTTCTGCAATTAAGCCGCGCTCAGTAAGTAGCTCTTCAACTTTAATTTGGCCACGTTCAGTTAAATGAACTTGCTTAGACTTTTCATCAATAGTGAAATCGCCATCGCCTTCAATACCTTCTTCGTCTTCTTTTTCTTGTAGTTCAAGTAAAGGCACCATGGTATTAATTTCAGTGTATAGCTCTGAGCTGTCCTCAGCAGGGCCTGAAATAATAAGGGGCGTACGGGCTTCATCAATTAAGATAGAATCCACTTCATCGACAACAGCATAAAATAATGGACGTTGTACACGCTCATCTATGCTAAATGCCATGTTGTCACGCAGGTAGTCAAAACCAAACTCATTATTAGTACCGTACGTAATATCGGCAACATAAGCTTGTTTTTTCTGCTGTGGCATCATACCCGGTACGTTACAGCCTACTGTTAAACCTAAAAACTCAAATAACGGACGGTTAGTTTCCGCATCGCGTTTAGCTAGGTAGTCGTTCACGGTAATTACGTGTACGCCCTTACCAGTTAAACCATTTAAGTAAGCAGGTAATGTAGCTGTGAGTGTTTTACCTTCACCGGTACGCATTTCTGCAATACGGCCTTGGTGCAGTACCATGCCACCGAGTAGCTGTACGTCAAAGTGACGCATGCCATTTACACGTTTAGATGCTTCACGTACCACAGCAAATGCTTCAGGCAGTAAGTCGTCAAGGCTTTGTCCGTTATCGTAACGTTCTCTAAACTCTGCTGTTTTCGCTTTTAAGTCGTCATCAGAAAGCGCTTCTAATTGCGTTTCAAGTGCATTGATCAGTGCGACCGTCTTTCTTAGGTTTTTAATAGTGCGGTCATTGCGACTACCAAAAATCTTGGTAAATAAATTAGATATCATGATAAAACCGTTACAATGTATTTTTTTGCCAGCCGTACATCGGCTAACCCATTTTTAACAATTGATAATTAATGTATTCTTTAAAGTAACACCGAGGACACATTAATTAGCAATTTTGTATTAAACCGTTCAAAAAGCACTGTTTATTACGTGTGCTACTATACCAGACTCTGCTAAACAACAAACCATCTCACTAAAAAGATATGGATTAAAAACAGAAAAACTTAATCTAGTACATAAAATTGCTATATATTTTTATACGAGGTGAAAACTGTTAGCAAAGCTAGTGATATTAAGTAAGTTTCCACTTTGAAATATCAACAGTCACTCAAAGATATGGTGCTGAATAAATTAAAAACAAGGGGGTAATAAGCGCTTAAAGTTTATCCTCAAGCGCTTAAATATAAGTAGCCGGCGTTTATAGTTTAAACTGGTTTACCGTTTTATTTAATGCCCCTGCAAGGTCACTTAAATCATGTGCTTCATTGGCAAGTGTGTGTGCATGCTCTGCGGTACTATTAACTAAACTATTAATAGCACTAAGGCTGGTATTAATATCTTCTGCTACTACCGTTTGTTGCTCGGTAGAGGTGGCAATTTGATGACTTTGATCTTGTACTTTAGTTACCGACAGGGCAATGCTTTGTAGTGAGCTAAGTACTTCTTTTGTTTGCAACACAGAGTCCTCGGTTTGTTTTTGCCCTTGTAGCATCATACTAGAGGCTTGCTGAGCAATTTGCTGTAAACGGGTAATCATATTGCGAATATCGTCGGTTGACTCTTGTGTACGACTCGCCAACGAGCGAACTTCATCGGCAACAACGGCAAAGCCGCGGCCATGTTCTCCGGCGCGGGCCGCTTCTATGGCTGCATTAAGCGCGAGTAAGTTGGTTTGATCGGCAATTGAGTTAATTACATCAACCAATGCGCCTATGTTATTACTTTCTTGCTCAAGCCCGGCAACCACCTTAGAGGCTTCGCCAATATGTTCAGCCAGCGCACTCATTACACTTTGTGCTTGGCTTGAGCGGCTTGCACCATCGGCAGTAATTGCTTGTACTTCTTCTGCTGCGGTATTTGTTTGCTGTGCGTTACGTGATATTTCTTGCACGGTAGTGGCCATTTCTGTCACTGCGGCACTAACACTATCTACTTGTTGTTTTTCTTGCTGAATTTCTGAATTCGTTTGTTGCGATACCGTTTTAAGCTGATCGGCAGCGGCACTTAATTGCTCAGCTTGTGCTGCGGTGTCTAGCATCATCGCTCGCAACTTATCAATAAAGGTATTCATATGATTAGCCAGTTGGCCTACTTCGTCTTGGCTATCAATATTAATTTTTTGGGTTAAATCACCCTCGCCAGAAGCAATGTCGCGCATAATATGCGTGAGTGTAGTGATTGGTTTTGAAATCATATGGGTGGCCCATAAAATCATTACTAAAATAATCACTAAAATAATGATAACGGCGGTTGTAGTGGTTGTAACCGCAGCATTTACCGGGGCTTCAATCATACTGGTTGGAATTAATAAACCCACATACCAATCTAAATGAGGCTGCTCTAATTGTAGGCGGTTATAAACCACATAAAATTGCTCGCCTTTAAGCATAACAGTTTGGCTACCCGCGAGGTTATTTTGCATTGCACTGTTAAGTGTTTTAAACCCTGAGGTATTATTAAATTGTTGTTCAAGCGCATCGAGTCCGTCTTTACCGTTAGGGCCTTCGTCGGTGACAGAGAGTTTATGCCCAGATGCTTTTGAAAAGTGCACAACTTTTTGTTGATCATCTAATAAAAAGCCATAGCCTTGGCCGTTAAAGCGAATGTTTTCGACCATGTCGTTAATTTTATTAAGTTGTAAGTCAACGCCGCCCACACCAATTAATTTGCCTTGTGGGTTATAAACAGGTTGTTGTACAACTGCTGAGGCATCGCCGGTGGTTAAGTCTACCGAAATAGGGCCTACGTAAAGCTTATTAATTTGCATTGCTTCTTGCCACCAACCTCGTTTGTACGCGTAGTAAGGTTCGCCATTATAATATGCAGTACGTTCGTTTTCTTTAAAGTACTCGCCGGTAGTGGCTGAGGCAAAAAAAGCAGATAAAATATTTTCATCATTTGCACTTATGCGTACAAAGTCTTGATTTATAGCCAAGTAGCCGTTGGCATTTTCTAGGGCTTGATCGCGCTTATCCCACGCGGTAAAAAAATTCACCAAATGCGGATTATTAATAAAGGTGGCAACTACTTTACCGTATGTAGCAAAGTAACTTTGCATTGATAATTGCTCGCTTTGTAAGTAGCTTTGAGCCTCACGCTCTATATTAACTCTGGATAGTTTGGCAATATGGTTAACAAAAAAAGTAGAGGCGATGAGCAGTAAAATAGTAATTGTTCCGCCAATCAATAATAATATTTTTTTTCTTAATGATAAGTTATTTAGCATAAGTGCACATGTTGTTATTGTTTTTGTAACAGATATCTAAGCATATTTAATTTTAGAACTCTATGAAATGAGTTAAGAATTATACATTTAAATAAACGGGGTCATATAAATTGAATCATCAGAGTAACAACTTAGTGGTACTAGGCGCGGGCTGGCTAGGCAGTGCTTTATGCGTTAATGCGCAGCAAGCAGGTTGGCAAGTGCAGGGTACACACCGCTCAGCAGTGCATGAGCATGATTTTGAACGTCAGTTTTTGCTAGAAAATGGCCAGTTAACGCATCAAATTGATTTACAAAATGCCTACTGGGTGTGCGCTATTCCTCCACGTAGTCGCCATAGTGAAAACAATTATGCGCAAACATTAACGGCAGCACTTACACTGGCAAAAAAACTGAATGCTAAGGGCTTTTTACTTTGCTCATCAACAGGAGTGTACGATCAAGAACCAGGTGTATATAGCGAAAGCAGCGATATTTCGTGTACAAACGAGCGACAAATAAAGCTATATGAAGCTGAAGAGCAAGTACTAGAGCAAAACGGTAAAGTGCTGCGCTTAGCCGGTTTAGTTGGACCCAATAGAGAGCCGGGGCGTTTTATTGCAGGTAAAGAGCTAAATACCTCTGCCGAGCAAGTCGTTAATATGGTGCATCAGCAAGATGTGATTAACGCTATTTTTGCGGTGCTTGAGCATTGGCATCAAGGGCAGAGTATTTATAATGTGGTTAACCCGTCGCATCCTTGTAAGCGCGATTACTATGCGCAAAAGTGCCAACAACATGGCGGCGAAATGCCACGCTTTACGGGAACAGATACGGCTGAGCGCAAAGTGCTTGGCTCAGCCATTGAGGCGTTAGGGTTTAGTTACCAATACGCAATTTAATAAGATACTAAGCAGTCACCCTCAATAAAGTTGCATAACTTGCCTGCGTTTAATAACGCATTTGCAGCTTCAATATCGGGGGCAAAGTAACGGTCTTTATCGTAGTAGCTTACATGCTCGCGTAGTAAGCTTTTAGCACGCTCTACTTTAGCAGCAGCTGTAAGCGGCTTTCTAAACTCTAACCCCTGCGCGGCCGCTAACCATTCAACAGCAAGTACGCCTTGGGTGTTATCGGCCATTTCCTTCAAGCGCCTTGCCGCAAAAGTGGCCATAGACACATGATCTTCTTGATTCGCCGAGGTTGGCAAACTATCTACAGAAGCTGGGTGGGCAAGTGATTTGTTTTCAGATGCCAGGGCTGCGGCAGTTACTTGGGCGATCATAAAGCCTGAGTTTACGCCGCCATTTTCAACTAAAAAAGGCGGCAATTTAGATAGGCTAGAGTCAATTAGTAAAGCAATTCGGCGCTCGGCAAGTGCGCCAATTTCAGCAATGGCAATTGCTAAGTTATCGGCGGCCATTGCCACCGGCTCTGCATGAAAATTACCGCCAGAAATAATATCACCCACATCAGCAAATACCAGCGGGTTGTCGGTTACGCCGTTAGACTCACATAATAAAACTTCTGCCGCCTGGCGAATTTGGGTTAAGCAAGCACCAAGCACTTGTGGCTGACAGCGTAAAGAGTAGGGGTCTTGTACTTTTTCACAATTTACGTGTGATTCACTAATTTGTGATTGTGGACCTAGCAAGGTTCTAAATATAGCTGCAGTATCTATTTGCCCTTGTTGGCCTCGAATTTCATGAATACGCGCATCAAATGGTGCTCGGCTGCCCATGGCCGCTTCAATACTCATAGCGCCAATTACGCAGCTTTGTGCGTATAAATCTTCTGCTCTAAATAGCCCTTGTAATGCAAAAGCAGTCGAGGCTTGGGTGCCGTTTAAAAGGGCTAAGCCTTCTTTAGCGGCTAAGGTAAGTGGTTTTAGCCCCGCAATTTTAAGCCCTTGCTCGGCACTGATTATTTGCCCTTGGTGGCGCATGTGGCCTTCGGCTAGTAACGGCAAGCACATATGAGCAAGCGGTGCTAAATCGCCCGATGCACCCACCGAGCCTTTTTTAGGCACGCAAGGGTATACTTGGCTATTAAGCAACTGGATAAAAAATTCAATGACCTGCAAACGAATACCAGAATAGCCACGCGACAGTGAATTAATTTTTAAGATGATCATTAAGCGTACGGTACTGTCATCCATATACTCGCCAATACCTGCCGCATGTGAAAGTACAATAGAGCGTTGTAATAGCTCTAGTTCGTTATCGGCAATTTTGGTGTTAGCTAATAAGCCAAAACCGGTATTAATACCATATACAGTGCGGTGCTCGTTAATTACGTTTTGCACTGTTTGTGCGCTGGCAGCTATTTGCGACTCGGCATGCTTTATAAGGCTCAATTTTACCGGTGAATTATTAATTTTTCTTAGTGTGTTTAAATCAAGCGAGCCGGGGGTGAGAGTTAGTTCAAGCATGATCATTCCTCGTTTAACATTGGTAAGTCTAGGTTTTGCTCTTTTGCACAATTTTTTGCTATATCGTAGCCTGCATCCGCGTGGCGCATAACTCCAGTTGCAGGGTCGTTCCACAGTACGCGGGCAATACGCTGTTTTGCTTCGTCGCTGCCGTCAGCCACAATAACTACGCCTGCATGTTGGCTAAAGCCCATACCTACGCCACCGCCGTGGTGTAGCGATACCCAAGTTGCACCACTGGCTGTGTTAAGAAGTGCATTGAGTAATGGCCAATCAGATACCGCATCAGAGCCATCTAGCATAGCTTCGGTTTCGCGGTTAGGGCTAGCAACCGAGCCAGAGTCGAGGTGGTCGCGACCAATAACAACCGGGGCTTTAAGCTCGCCATTTTTAACCATGTTGTTAAAAGCGAGCGCAAGACGGGCTCTGTCTTTTAATCCTACCCAGCAAATGCGCGCCGGTAAGCCTTGAAACTGAATACGTTCACGCGCCATATCAAGCCAGTTATGTAAGTGTGCGTCATCGGGGATTAACTCTTTAACTTTGGCATCGGTTTTATAAATATCTTCGGGGTCGCCCGACAGTGCCACCCATCTAAATGGGCCAATGCCTTCGCAAAATAAAGGACGAATATACGCAGGGACAAACCCCGGAAAATCAAATGCGTTACTTACTCCTTCATCAAATGCCATTTGCCGAATATTGTTGCCATAATCAGTGGTAGCAGCGCCCGCTTGTTGCAGCGCGAGCATAGCTCTTACTTGCACCGCCATTGATTGCTTAGCTGCTGTTACAACCGCTTTTGGGTCTTGTTCGCGCATTTTAGCTGCATGTTCCATGCTCCAGCCTTGCGGTAAATAGCCATTTAGCGGATCGTGTGCTGAGGTTTGATCGGTGACCACATCGGGAGTAACGCCACTTTTAACTAAAGTGCTAAACACATCGGCAGCATTACCAAGTAACCCGACCGAAAGGGCGTCACCTTTTACGCACGCATTAGTTATAAGTTGTAGCGCGTGTTCAAGGTTGTTGGCTTTAATATCTACGTAACCGGTTTTTATTCTAAAATCGATACGGGTTTCATCGCATTCCACCACTAATGCACAAAAGCCTGCCATAGTTGCAGCAAGAGGTTGTGCGCCGCCCATGCCACCAAGCCCGCCAGTTAATACCCATTTACCTTTAGCACTGCCAGCAAAATGTTGTTTAGCCATGGCCACAAAAGTTTCGTAAGTGCCTTGCACTATGCCTTGTGAGCCAATGTAAATCCAAGATCCCGCGGTCATTTGCCCGTACATCATCAAGCCCTTTTTATCGAGCTCGTTAAAGTGCTCCCAATTAGCCCAGTGCGGTACTAAGTTAGAATTAGCTATGAGTACTCGCGGCGCATTACTGTGGGTTTTAAATACCCCTACAGGTTTACCCGATTGTACGAGTAGCGTTTCGTCATCTTCGAGTCTATCGAGAGTTGCTATAATTTTGTCGTAACTGGGCCAGTCACGTGCAGCGCGACCAATGCCGCCATAAACAACTAATGCATGGGGATGCTCTGCAACGTCAGGGTCTAAGTTATTCATTAACATGCGTTTAGCGGCTTCGGTTTGCCAACTTTTAGCGCTAATTTTATCGCCGTGAGGGGCACGTATTGTGCGGTTGTTGTCGAGTCGATTGTTCATATTTACTCCTGTTGTAGTTTTTAATTATTATTTTTAAAAGTTAAGTGACCACCTAAACGATACTTACTTCCTGGTGAAACAAGTCGGGCATAACTCACAATGCCGTTGCTTGACCAAGTACGGCGAATGAGTTGCAGGCAAGGTTCTTGACTCGATAAGTTAAGCCACTGGCACATTTGTTTATTGGGCATAATGGCTTCCACCGTATGCGTTGCTTGGGTAAGCGGGGCTACATTCGATAAGTACTCATGTGGAGTAAGTAGCGTAAAATTTTGTTGTAAGTACTGCGTGGCAAAAGTGGGATTTACAAAGCGCTCCTCTATTTGCAGTGGTTTAGTATTTTCGTTATGCAGCAATACACTGCGATACACAGTGCTGTTAACTTTAATACCCAGTGCAATGGCAATACTAGTGATTGCGGGTAGCGACTCAAGGGCCAATACCGTACAGCTATAATTACCATTGCGTTCTTTTACTTCATCGGCAATATTTTTAATTTCAAGCAATGACGACTGCGATTTAAAGCTAGCAACAAAGGTGCCTAACCCTTGGCTGCGAGTTAAAATTCCCGCCTCGGTTAGCTCGCTTAATGCGCGTCGAGCGGTCATACGGCTTACAGAAAATTGATTGCTTAGCTCGTTTTCAGAAGGCACACGCTGGTTTTCTTGCCATGTAGCACTGCTAATTTTATCAACTATAAACTGTTTTATTTGTGCAAATTTAGGCGTTGTCATGGTGTATTTAATTGTATTAAAAATAAACTATAAGATTAAGATGGCATAATTACCTTGTATATACAAGATGGGTTGTTAGACTATATTTTAGTCATTATAAAAAACACAAGGGCGCGCAATATGCAAAGTGCAACACCAGGTTATGAATTAGAAGATATTGATTTACTGCTTACCGATGCCAACATTGCCACTATGGATAGTGCTGTAGAGGCGCCTTATGGCGCGATAGAAAATGCAGCCTTAGCAATCAAAAATGGAAAAATTATGTGGCTAGGTGAGCAAAAAAACTTACCTAGTTTTGATGTGTTTGCAACGCCTACCTTGAGTATAAAAGGGCAATGGTTAACCCCAGGGTTAATAGATTGCCACACGCATTTAGTATTTGCAGGCTCTAGAGCAGAGGAGTTTGAGCAGCGCTTACAAGGGGTGAGTTATGAGCAAATTGCTGCCCAAGGTGGCGGTATAACTAGTACAGTTAAAGCCACCCGCGCTGCCGATCATGAGCAGTTATTTGTAGCCGCCAAAGATAGGTTAAATACGTTACTGGCAGAGGGCGTGACAACTGTTGAAATAAAGTCGGGTTATGGACTCGATACTGCCAACGAAGTAAAAATATTAGAAGTGGCGCGCTTACTTGATGAGCATCACCCTATTAATATTAAAACCACCTTTTTAGGGGCGCATGCGCTACCACCAGAGTACAAAGGGCGTAGCGATGACTATATTGATTTAGTATGTAACGATATGCTTGATCAGGTAGTGGCTAATAACCTTGCTGATGCGGTTGATGTTTTTTGTGAGAATGTAGGCTTTAGCTATACCCAAACTAAGCGGGTGTTCGAGGCGGCAAAAAAACATAACTTGCCAGTAAAATGCCATGCCGAGCAGCTCTCTAATCAACACGGTGCTGAGCTGGTGGCGCAATTTAACGGGCTATCGGCTGATCATATTGAATACCTAGATGAAGATGGCGTAAAAGCGATGGCACAGGCCGGCACAGTAGCAGTATTGTTGCCTGGCGCATTTTACTTTTTAAGAGAAACACAACTTCCGCCAATAGCTTTGCTTAATCAATATAAAGTGCCTATAGCGATTGCTAGCGACTTTAATCCGGGCACCTCACCGCTGTGTTCGCTACAATTAATGATGAATATGGCATGCACATTATTTAGATTAACACCCGAGCAGTCACTTGCTGGAGTAACTCGTAATGCTGCTAAAGCTTTAGGATTAACAGACCGCGGAGTTTTAAAAGTAGGTGCGAGGGCCGACATTGCACATTGGCAAATAAGCCATCCAGCACAATTAAGTTACCAGTTTGGGGTAAATAAACTGTTAAACTTATGGATTATGGGTAAACTTAATTAGTCACACCTTTACCCCAGACCGATAAGTAGGCCTTAATATTTATGCTTTTATTTAATTTTTTAGCCAGTACCAGTAGTGCTAATTTGAGCTTGCTTAGCGACAGTGGCTTGCCGGTTTTTTTTAGTGGCGCCTTACTTATGGCGATGATCGCTACCTTGCTGAGCGTAAAAAATACAGCATCTAGATTAAGCTACTTATGCACAGGGTTAATAGGGTTGGCTATTTTAAGCAGTGGTGCTGCATGGCTTAGCGCTTTACTCGCATTAGGTTTTGGCTTTAATTTGTGGCATGCAATTGTACATAAAAACAAGCTGTTAATTATATTAAGTGCACTTGCTGCGGTGTTGTTTATAGCATTACTTATAGCCATTGCAGCGTTTGGCATTGCACTGTTTTGGATTGTTAGTGCGGTGTTGTTATTATCATTAACTGGGTTTATTACTAATAATGAGACACTTAATCAAGCGCCCTTGAAGCAGCAGCAAGCAGCACCTGAACATTACATCGAAAGCTCTCCGCTGGCCTCTTTTGCCGATAAACAAAAATTACGTCAAGGTTATAATACGTGGCGTAATAAAGCACCGTCACTAGGGGCGTTGGTAATTCTTCGTTTAGAAGGTTTTGAGCAAGTTAATCAGCATATTGGGCGTGATTTTGGTGATTTACTGCTTGCTCAGTCGGCGAATAGAATAAAAGAATTACTCAATAATGATGGCATTGTATCGTTAGAGGACGATGAAAAACTAGCCCATTTAGGAGGGCTTAATTTTGCCTTTATTTGTAACTTAGCCAGCCATAAACACTTGCATGAAAAAATAATTACCGAAATATTTGGCGCTACACTTAAACCTTTTAATGTGGCTAACTGCACTATAGAAGTGACCGCAAGAGCAAGCTATGTGCATTGTAATGAGCAAGATGAAGACTTTGATAATTTAATTAAATCGGCTTATTTAGCACTTGATAGCCAGCCAAAACAACAGGTGGTTGCTTATCATCAACAAATGATGATCGAGCAGTTAGAGCAGCAAGCACGATTAAAAGAGCTTGCAGAAATTGATTTCACCAATGAGTTCGAGCTGTATTTTCAGCCGGTTATTGTAAATGATAATGGCCAAATTGAGTTTTTAGAACTATTACTGCGTTGGCAGCATCCTAAGCAAGGCATACTTTCAGCGAGTCGTTTTATTGATGATATTAGAATTGCAGGGCTTGCTTACCCACTGGCTATATTTGTTATAGAGCGCGCTGCTGAACTTGCAATGGCATTGCGTATGGAGGGCTTTGCAGTGCCATTGAGCATTAATGTATTTGGCCCTGAAATGCTCAATGAAGAGTTTGTAGAATTTGTAACGAGTGCTATGAAAGAGCATAACTTAAGGCCTGGCGATTTAATTGTTGAGTGCCCGCTACATATTTTTACTAACCTAGATGACAAAGGGCGAGCCATGATTGCGCGGCTTAATAATATAGGCTTAAAAGTGTGTGTTGATGGTTTGGGCGATAACCCCGTTTCGCTCTCTAAGTTACCTAGTTTAGCGGTAGAATACATTAAAGTCGCGCCAGCATTAACTGCTGATTTTAGTAATCAAAACAATATTCGCAGCCTAGTTGTTGGTATGGTGCAAATGCATAATCAACAAAGTACTAAGGTTATTTTTGAAGGGGTTGAAACCCTAAATCAGCTTAAATTTGTAAAAAGCCTAAAAGGCTATGCAGCACAAGGCTATTATTTTGGCCACCCATTAAGCAGTGTTGGTTTAATGAGCTGGTTAAAGCAGTGGCAATTAGCGCAGCAGCAAAGTAATTAAGCACACTCTTTGGCTTGCAGGTAACTATTCACTAGTGCGCTAATAACTTGTCCGCAATGCACTTTACCGGCTTTAATCCCGCTGGGATGTTGAATAGGAGCTGCTTCGCATAAGTGTAAGTAGTGAGAGTGGCGGTTGCTTGCAGCTAAATGTACAAAGTGCTCAGCGTCACTTACGCTAAAACCACTACAGGTATAAGCACTTACAGGCATAAATGCAATGCTATCTAAATCAACCTCAACACCTAGAGGCGCCGCATCAAAACTCTCCAGCGCATTGCTCACTGCTTGAGTTAGATTAATTTCACGTTTAACGGCGATTGACTGATAGCTATTAAAAGTAAAATTAGCAGCGGCTAACGCATCTATAATAGCTTGATTGTTTTTTAGCTCGTGCAAGCCAATAACATGGTAACTTTTTAAACACTGCGCGCTGTACGCATAGCTAAAGCCATTACCACTGTGGCGGCCTTCGCATTCTCGAAAGTCGGCGTGGGGATCAAAATTTATAGCGTTAATAGCGGTGTTTTTATACTTAGCTAACGCTTTTATAATACCTAAGCAATTATTATGGCCACCACCAATAACAATGGGTTCAAGCCCCGCTTTAAATATTAAACTTAATATAGCTTCTACGCGTTGATCAAGTTGCTCACATAACTCACGCAACTGTGTTAAATGGGCAGGGTTTTGGTTGTCGAGTAGAGCGCTTTGCGCCATTAAATCAGCGGTGTGCACTTCGCCAAGTAACAGTACTTTTTGCGTGGCAATAAATTGATTATAAGGCTGGTTTAAAAAACGTTGTAAAAAAGCCGGCCATGCTTGCTCTGCACCCCCGGCTCCTAAGTTTGCTTTTGGGCCAATATCTTCACAAATACCCAGTAACACGTAGCGCATGCCAAATTGTGCGGCATCGCTAAGCGCTTGTTGTATATTTACGTCGGTATCGAGTAATGACATTGACTGCCATACTTTGGTTTCGTTAGCGCGACTAGTGCAAAACGACTTAACCGCGCTTTCATCGTAAACGTTTAAATAGTGCGCCACGTTATATTTCTACGATTTCCAGTTCTAGCTCTTCTGCAGATAATACAATGCCGGTGCTGTCGGCATAAATAAAGTCATCATCAAAAAACGATACGCCAGCAAAGTTAACCCCAATGCCGTCTTCGCCTGCGCCTTGGCTATCTGCTGCAACCGGAATAGAGGCAATAGCTTGAATGCCTAAATCAAGCTCTTCAATTTCGTCTACGTGGCGTACAGCCCCGTAAACAATAATACCTTGCCAGTTGTTTTCAAGTGCAAGTTCGGCCAGTTCAATATCGATAAGCGCACGACGAGTAGAGCCACCACCGTCAATAAGTAGCACTAGGTCTGTACCATCTTGAGAAAGTAATTCACGGATAAGTTCATTATTTTCAAAACATTTAACCGTTTTAATGCGGCCACCAAAGCTGTGTCGGCCACCAAAGTTGATGAACATAGGTTCAAGCACGTCAACCACATCGGCAAAGTGGTCACATAAGTCAGAAGTGCTGTAATCCATTATTTTATCCTCAAAAGATACATTAGTTTATGCTTCAGTATACCCTCCTTATATGCAATAACAACGACTTAATCGCAGTAAATTTAGGCAAAATAGGCGGCTAATAAATAATTTGTAATCATTGGCCTATACAATGTATAGGCCTTAAGTTATTGCTGGCATATAATCCGCAACTAAATAATTGCGCGGTTAATTAAGCTAAATAACGTCACTTTAAAAAGTGCTCAGCAGTGCAGGTGTTTTAGTGTTTTTCGGTATTTCTTTCTTTGTTAAAAGCTTAAGTTATTTAAGTGTAAGTAACAGAGTTGCTCATTAAATTTTTAAAGGTGTAACAATGATTGTTTTGCAAAACTTGACCATTAAGCGGCGTTTACAGCTAAATGCTTTAACTGTTGCTTTGGCCATGCTGGCTTTTTTATATGTAATTATCACAGGTTCACAAACCACGTTAAAGTTAACTAACATCACGCAACAGGCCGAGCAGTTAAACATTCATCAGTTGCAGTTAAGTGCACATGAAAAAACCTTTTTGTTTTATAAACAGCCACAAGCACTCTCATTATTTGAACAAGAATACGCACAATTAAATAAACAAATAATTCAATTACAATCGCAAATGCAAGATTCAGAGATTGATACACAGCAGATAACCCTCTATACGCGTTTAATAAAAAGCTTTTATAGTGATTTTAATGAGGTTGTGCGACTGCAAAAAAGTATTGGCTTACATCAAGACGATGGGCTTTATGGGCAGCTGCGAAGTGCTGTGCATGAAGTAGAAAGTTTGCTCAATCAACAAGATGAATACCAGCTATTGACCCTAATGCTACAGCTAAGACGTGCCGAAAAAGACTTTATGTTACGTTTGGATGAAAAATATTTAGCAAGTTTTCAAGATCATGTTGATACGTTACAGCAAAAAATAACGAGCTCATCACTAAGTCAAAACATTAAAAGTAATTTAAAAAACCTACTGTCTAATTATCAAAGTGCTTTTCAAACATTAGTAAAAACGCAGCTTGAATTAGGTGTTGATCTAGACTCTGGCGCACTTGGGCGCATGCAACAAAGTGTAGAGCAAAGTGATCAGTTGGTAATGCAGTTAGTAGCAGATACTAAATTGCAAGTTGAAGCCAGTATAGCTAAAGCACAGTCGGTCGCTATTATGGTGTTTATTATATCGGGTATTATAGTTTTAACCCTGGTTTACTTAACCAGTCGCTCTATCATTGTACCTGTAGAGCGTATTTACCAATCTATAAACAAGATTCGACGCAATAATGATTTAACAGTAACCATTGAGCAAATTGGCAATGACGAAATTACGATTATGTCGAAAGATTTTAATAGTTTAATTGGTGACTTTAATAACCTTATAAATGAGGTGAATGGGGCTTTAAATGCGTTAAATATCGCGACTGAAAATTTATCAGAAAGTACCGCCGCAACCAGCTCGGGTATGCAAGAACAATTACATGAAGCCGATATGGTAGCCACTGCAGCGACCGAAATGCAGGCGACCATTCAAGATATTTCACATAATACCGAAGCTGCTGCTAAAAAAGCAGAATCAACTAATTTAAGTGCGCAACAAGGTCGTAGTGAGGTTGAGTCAACCGTCGCGCATATTAGAGGGTTGTCTGACTCTTTAGAGCATGCGTCAAGTGTCGTTTCTTTATTAGAAAAAGACGGTGAAACAATAGGCTCTGTGCTTGATGTTATTCGTGCGATTGCCGATCAAACTAACTTGTTAGCGTTAAACGCTGCTATTGAAGCCGCTAGAGCGGGTGAGCAAGGCAGAGGGTTTGCTGTGGTTGCAGATGAAGTGCGCTCATTGGCTCAACGAACACAAGAATCTACAAGTGAAATAGAAGGTATAATAAATACTCTACAACAGCGCACTCAAGAAGTGGTGAGTATTATGCATCAGTGCCGCTCACAAGGTGATGAAAGTGCATCGCAAGCAAATAGAGCTGGTGAGTTACTCGGAGCAATAACCGAAGATGTGCAAACGATTATGGAAATGAGCACACAAATTGCTGTGGCAATTGATCAACAAAGCCAAGTAGCATCTGAAGTAAATAAAAATGTGGTGAGTATTCGTGATATTGCCAGAAACACCTCAGGGCACGCTGCTAACAATGCGCAAACAAGCGAAGAAGTATCAGCGCAAGCACGAGTGCTTTTTGCTGCAATTGACAAATTTAAGGTTTAAAACTTAGCAATAAAGTACCCGTATAGTTTAAGGAATAAACTTTATGGGTACGCTGTCTTTAGAGTTATTGTGCTCACTAACCCGCTTTAAATACTCATCCCATAGAGTCGCTTGCTGCGCCTGTAGTTTTGCAAAATATTGCCAGCTAAATAACCCGCTATTGTGGCCATCGTCAAAATCTAAACGCAGTGCGTAATGACCAACATGAGCAATGTTTTTAATACCAACGGATTGTTTATTGAATACTAATTTCATTGGCCCTGAGCCATGTCCTTGCACTTCTGCAGAAGGAGAGTGCACACGTAAAAATTCACAACTAAATACGGCTTGGCTGTCATCATCAAAGTAAACATCTAAATTTTTGCTAACGCTGTGGTAATGTACTTTTGTTACGTGTTTCATTTTTATCTCATTAAAAAGCCCCCAGTGCGGAGGCTTTTAGTATAACTGTTTATGCAGCTAATTTTAATTAAAGAATGTAGCGGCTTAAATCTTCATCTTCAACCAGCGCACCTAAGTGTTTTTCAACATAAGCGGCGTCAACTACCAGTGATGTTCCGGCTTGCTCTGAAGCGTCATATGAAATTTCTTCCATTAGCTTTTCCATTACCGTATGTAAGCGACGAGCACCGATGTTTTCGGTTTTTTCGTTAACTTGCCAAGCGGCTTTAGCAATGCGCTCAATTGCATCATCACTAAATTCAATAGTAACTTGCTCAGTTTTAAGCAGTTCACGCTGCTGCTCGGTAAGCGATGCATGCGGCTCTGTTAAAATACGTTTAAAGTCATCAGCAGTAAGTGCTTCAAGCTCTACACGAATAGGAAGGCGACCTTGTAGCTCAGGGATCATGTCTGATGGCTTAGCCATTTGAAATGCGCCCGAGGCAATAAATAGCATATGGTCAGTTTTAACCATGCCGTGCTTAGTGCTAACCGTACAACCTTCAATTAATGGTAGTAAGTCGCGCTGTACGCCTTCACGACTAACGTCTGGACCTGATGAGTCACCGCGTTTACAAATTTTGTCTATTTCATCAATAAATACAATACCATTTTGTTCAACTGCAAAAATAGCCTGCTCTTTTAGTTCTTCAGGATTAACTAGCTTAGCGGCTTCTTCTTCACTTAATAATTTAAAGGCTTCTTTAATTTTTAACTTACGCTTAGTGCGCTTATCGCCACCCATGTTTTGAAACATGCTTTGCAACTGGTTGGTCATATCTTCCATACCAGGGGGGGCCATAATTTCTACGTTTGGTTGTGCTTGAGCTAAATCAATTTCGATTTCTTTGTCATCTAATTGGCCTTCACGTAGCTTTTTACGAAACGTTTGACGAGTTGAAGAGCTGTCATCGCGTTGGCTTTCGCCATATTGATCTTTAGCTGGTGGTAAAAGCGCATCTAAAATACGCTCTTCGGCTGCTTCTTCAGCGCGATGCTTAAACTTTTTAGTTTGTTGCTCACGCGTCATTTTAATCGCAACATCGACTAAATCGCGGATGATGGTTTCAACTTCCTTACCAACATAGCCAATTTCGGTGAATTTAGTTGCTTCTACTTTAATAAATGGCGCGTTAGCAAGCTTAGCTAAACGGCGCGCAATTTCGGTTTTACCAACACCCGTTGGGCCAATCATTAAAATATTTTTAGGTGTTACTTCATTACGTAAATCATCACTTAGCTGCATCCGGCGCCAGCGGTTACGCAGTGCAATAGCAACGGCTTTTTTAGCTTTTGCTTGACCAATAATGTGCTGATCTAGCTCGTGAACAATTTCTCTTGGGGTCATAGCAGACATAGCGGTTCCTGTTACAATTCTTCGATAGTTTGAAAGTCGTTAGTGAATACGCAGATATTGCCTGCAATGGTTAGGCTTTTTTCTACTATTTCGCGAGCACTTAAATCGGTGTTTTCCAGTAAGGCAGTTGCTGCCGATTGGGCAAAGTTACCGCCACTGCCAATGGCAATTAAGTCATTTTCTGGCTGTACTACATCACCATTACCGGTAATGATTAAAGAGGCTGTTTCGTCGGCTACAGCAAGCAGTGCTTCGAGCTTGCGCAAAGCGCGATCGCTGCGCCAGTCTTTGGCCATTTCAACCGCGGCTTTAGTGAGG
Organism: Pseudoalteromonas sp. K222D; assembly: GCF_017653575.1. Lineage (NCBI taxonomy): Bacteria > Pseudomonadati > Pseudomonadota > Gammaproteobacteria > Alteromonadales > Pseudoalteromonadaceae > Pseudoalteromonas > Pseudoalteromonas sp. K222D. The sequence continues at coordinate 88,583 of NZ_JAGGDL010000006.1, read as the reverse complement.
TTACCTTGGTGCATTTCTAGTTTGCTTTCAAAGCGTTCGAAAAGGGTGAAGGCATCAGCAGTACCGCCGGCAAAGCCAGCAATTACTTTGCCATTATAGAGGCGTCGAACTTTACGGGCATTGCCCTTCATTACTGTGTTACCAAGCGAAACTTGGCCGTCGCCGCCAATTACAACATTGTTGCCGCGGCGTACACTTACGATAGTAGTCATATTATTCCTCATCATCGAGCTGCAGGGGCAACTCGTAAAAAACGATTATGAAGAGGTTATATGGGTGAATGGTTTATTTTCAAGTCCAGCCCCAAATTCCGCAGCCGACTATTTTTACACGTTTAAGTTTATTTTTATCGCTCTCAGCTTGGCGCTTGGTTTTATAGGGGCCTAAGCGTACTTTATACCAAATGCCACTGCTGCCTGTGGTCTCTTTTATTTCAGAAATAAGCCCTGCAAAGGCTATTTTAGCTTTTAGCGATTCAGCCTGCGGGTAGGTTCTAAACGAACCGCATTGCATAACGTAAGGGCCTTTTTGTTCAAGTTCTTTTACTTCAACCTGAATTTCGTGGTTTCTAATTTCTTTAATAAACGCAGGCGTACGTGGTACAACAACTTCTACAGGAGTTGTAGGTACAGGGTTAGCTTGTTTTTCAACTAGCTCAGGATCGGCGTTATTTTTAATAAACCATAAGCCATAAGCAAAACCTGCCACCAATAAAGTAACAATTAAAACTAACAGTATTGGAAAGGGTTTTTTAGCGGGCGCTGATTTCGCTTTTTTGCGGTTTGCTGGTTTTTTGTTAATGTAATCGTGCTGTGCCATAGCTTTATTTTGGCCTTAACCTAAATCATGTCTATAGGGTCTACGTCTAGGCTCCAGCGTACTTTTTGTGCAAGTTTGCTAGTGCTTAGATAATCAACCATTTGCGCAAGATATTGGTGCAATACGCGGCGATCTTGCGCTTGAATGTGTAATTGAAAACGATACATACCTGCTACTTTTTCAAGAGGAGCAGGTATTGGACCGAGCAATTGTATACCAGTTACCCCGCTTACTGGAACCAAATCTGTCAAAAAATCGACGACTTGTTTTATATTGTGTCCTTGGGCGCGAACAATGGCCATATTTGTGATTGGTGGTAGGTCTGCATCTTCACGTTCACGCAGTGCAAAGCGAGCAAAATCCTGATAACCATTATTAACCAAATCTTGTAATAGTGGGTGCTCAGGAAAATGTGTTTGCAATAACACTTGGCCTGCCTCACCTGAGCGCCCAGCACGCCCGGCCACTTGCGTAACAAGTTGGGCTAAATGCTCAGTTGCTCTAAAATCACAGGAGTATAAGCCGCTGTCTACGTCTAAAATAACCACTAAACTTACATCGGCAAAGTGATGCCCTTTAGCCAACATTTGCGTGCCCACTAAAATGCGCGCGCCGCCTAGGTTTATTTCATCCAGTGCTTTTTTAAGGCTGCCTTTACGACGAGTAGAGTCGCGGTCGATACGTGTAACAGGGGTTTGTGGAAATTCACTCGATAAAAACTCTTCTATTTGCTCAGTGCCTTTACCATTAGGAAAAATTTGCGTGCTACCGCAGTCGGGGCATTGGTGTGGAACATGATATTGATCGCCACAGTGATGGCAAATCATTTGCCCAATAGCTTTATGAAAAGTGGCACTGGTGCTGCAACGCTTGCATTCGCTTAACCAGCCACATTCATGGCAAATTAACGTGGGCGAAAATCCACGACGATTTAAAAACACCATCACTTGTTTGCCACGTTTTAAATGTTGGCGCATGGTAGCAAGGCTGGCATGGGCAATGCCTGCTTGGTCGGGCTGACCTTTCATATCGAGTAATTTAAATTGGTTATCGGTAGCGGTTTGCGCGCGCTCAGTAAGGCTCAGTAGTTGGTATTTATTATTAATTGCTTTGTGCAGGGTTTCGAGTGCCGGTGTTGCACTGCCTAATATAAGCGGAATTTTATGCTGATATGCACGATACGCAGCTAAATCACGGGCATGGTAGCGCAGCGTGTCTTGCTGTTTAAAAGACGAGTCATGTTCTTCATCAACCACTATCATGCCGAGCTTTAAAAATGGCAGAAAAATACTCGAACGTGTGCCTATTACTATGGCGCAGCTGGCTTTTTCGCAAAAACGCCAGGTTTGTAAGCGTTCATTATCGGTTAAAGCTGAATGCCAAAGCATAATGGGGGTGTCGGGAAAGCGGCGGCGAAAGCGGTTAACGGTTTGCGGGGTTAAGCCTATTTCGGGCACTAATACTAGTGCTTGTTCGCCGCGCTTTAGTACTTTTTCTAAACATTGTAAGTACACTTCTGTTTTGCCGCTACCGGTTACACCTTCTAATAAAAAGCTGCTAAAACCGCTGCTTTGATTAATTGTGGTGCAGGCAACCGCTTGCTCTTTGTTAAGTGTTGGTTTGCTACCCACTGTTGGGGCTACACTTTGCCAGTGGTTATCATGCTCAATTGACTGCGTTATGAGTGCCTTATCTATTAAGCTATCAATGGTTTTTTTACTAAAGCCCAAAGCTTTTAACTCGGTTAATGACGACTTGCCTGATTGCGATAGCTGCTTTAGTAAATTAAGTTGAGTCTTAGCTTTTAATGACGGCAGCAGCGCGCCTTTTTCCGTTAGGGCTACCATATTAATGCTGGTTTTATCAGGCGATTCGCCTTGGCGTAGTGCGCTTGGCAATGCAATATGAATGGTTTCACCCAGCGGGTAGCAATAATAACGGGCAGTAAAGCGCAGTAACTCTATGTGCTCTGCAGATAAAATTGGCGTATCGTCGATAATTTCAAAAATTGCCTTTATTTTGTTTTCAGGCACTTCGGTTGTTGTTTTAAGCGCTAAAACCACGGCTACTTTACGTTGATTACCAAAGGGTACTAACACCCGCATTCCGGGTTTTAATGGCGCAGAAGCTTCACCAAGCTGGCTATCTACTTTATAATCAAAGGTGCGCGGTAGTGGAACTTTTATAGCAACTTCAACAAAATACATAGTAACTCAACTGTTAAAAAAATAATGGGGGAGGGCGTGCTAATACTTGGCCCTAATGTACTAAAAATACAGCTAAAAACCTACTACCAAATAACCTTGTTTACTCAAAATGGTTATTTTTTTAGCAAAAATACTAATTAATGCTTGTGTGCTTGATGGTTGTTGGATAAAATCCGCCACCAATAAATTTGTTTTAACGACGTATGGTGCCAGACTCCGGGTTTGGAGAGCGATGCGGCCTTAACTAGAGGTTTCTATGAAAGAAGGTATTCACCCTAAGTACGAAGTAATTTCTGCAACTTGTTCATGTGGAAACGAATTCGAAACTAGCTCTACTCTGTGTAAAAATATTCACCTAGACGTTTGTTCTGCGTGTCACCCGTTTTACACTGGTAAGCAAAAGATTTTAGACACTGGCGGACGTGTTGATCGTTTCAACAAGCGTTTCGGTGCACTTGGTAGCAAAAAGTAATTATTGCTATTTAGTTAAAAAAAGCATCTTAGGATGCTTTTTTTATGCCTAAAAATCCTCTAACTTCCCCCTAACCTCGCTAGTTTTAAGTTTATTGCTTTTGCATAACTATTTCCTGTTCTTATTCTCGGTATGCATAAACCTTTGCAGACAAATGACCTAATATTCTCTATATTTTTAATAGCTTAATTTTAAACTCGGTTTCTAAAAGTAGCCAACATGAAGCTATGTGTTGTTAAAGCAGAATAAATAATCGCTTTTAGCTGATTTTATTCACATTTTAAAAACGCTGTTTTGTGAATAATACTTTTAACTAAAATAAGCTTGAAAAGTGCCTTTTAGCACAATTTATATTTATGAAAAGTAGCGATGTTTTTATCGAAGTTGCTGAAAATTCGCTTGAAATTAACAGATCTAGCATATAACAGGATAGACCTGATATTGCTTGGAATTTAAAAATAATAAGGGTATCGTACTTTAAGGCATGTTAAGTGTCGCTTTACTCCCTCTCACTTTAACTTAAATTGCAGGATATAATCGCGTTATGTCGGACTTTCGTGAACAAGCACTACATTATCACTCTCACCCCGTTCCAGGTAAAATCAGCATTGAGCTAACCAAGCCTGCAGAAACGGCTCATGATCTCGCTTTAGCTTATAGCCCCGGTGTAGCTGAGCCGGTGCGTGAAATTGCTGCTGACCCTGTAAATGCCTATAAGTACACAGGTAAAGGTAATTTGGTTGCAGTGATCACCAATGGTACTGCTATTTTAGGTTTAGGAAATTTAGGGCCTTTAGCGTCAAAACCGGTAATGGAAGGCAAGGCGTTGTTGTTTAAGCGTTTTGCAGGCATTGACTCAATTGATATTGAAGTAAAACACCGCACCACCGAAGACTTTATAAATACTGTGGCTAATATTGCTGATACTTTTGGCGGTATTAACCTTGAAGATATTAAAGCACCAGAGTGTTTTGAAATTGAAAAGGCGCTTATTGAACGCTGTAGTATTCCTGTTTTTCATGATGATCAGCACGGCACGGCTATTGTAACGGCTGCAGGTATGATAAATGCGCTGGAAGTGCAAGGCAAAGATATTGAAGATGCAGTTATTGTATGTTTAGGTGCCGGCGCTGCAGCGATTGCTTGTATGGAGTTATTAATTAAGTGTGGTGCACTGCGTGAACATATTTATATGCTTGATCGTAAAGGTGTTATTCACACTCGCCGTGATGATTTAAACGAGTACAAACAGTTATTTGCTAACAATACCGATAAGCGTACATTACAAGATGTAATTGAAGATGCTGACGTATTTGTTGGTGTGTCGGGCCCTAACTTATTATCGGCCGATGATTTAAAATTAATGGCAGCAAAGCCAGTCGTATTTGCTTGTTCGAACCCAGACCCTGAGATTGATCCGGCACTGGCACACGGCGCACGTAGCGATTTAATTATGGCAACAGGGCGCTCAGATTACCCTAACCAAGTTAATAACGTGTTGTGTTTTCCGTTTATTTTCCGTGGCGCACTTGATGTGCGTGCCAGTGAAATTAACGATGAAATGAAAATTGCAGCAGTTGAAGCTATTCGTAGTATTGCCAAAGAGCCGGTTCCGCCAGAAGTACTAAAAGCTGCCGGTGTCGATAAGCTAGCGTTTGGTGCAGAGTATATTATTCCTAAGCCTATGGACCCGCGTTTATTGCCGCGTATTGCTAAAGCAGTTGCATTAGCAGCCATTGCTTCAGGCGTAGCGCAAATAGAGCTGCCAGCAAACTATATGGAATAAGCAGCATTATGCTGCTCGGTATTAAGTTACTTCAGTGTAATTTATAGCCATAAAAAAACCTCAGCATGGCTGAGGTTTTTTTGTTTAAAAGCCGCTGTTTAGTCTTCGTTTAAAACAGGAACTTCTAAGCCCATTTCTTGCATTATTTTTTTCACTTCTTCAGGCACTTTTTCGGCGTTATCTTTACGTAAATCATCATCGTTAGGTAACGGTTGCCCAGTAAACGCATGCAAAAATGCTTCACATAATAGCTCGCTATTAGTTGCATGGCGTAAGTTATTAATTTGCCTACGGGTGCGTTCATCGGTTAGTACTTTTAATACATTTAGCGGGATCGAAACGGTGATCTTTTTAACTTGCTCTGATTTTTTCCCGTGTTCTGCGTATGGGTGAATATACTCGCCATTCCATTTTGCCATAAGATGTATCGTTGCCTCAGATTATTAATTGCTCACCCTACTAAAAAATAGCGCGAATATGCGTGAAATTCTATCGATTTAAACAAATTAGTCAAATACTTGTTGCACAGATGGCTAGGTGTTTAAATGTTTTGACTTCTTAAGTTGAATGAATTACTGTTTTAGACGTCTAAACATCTAAATAAGTAGGTAATAAATATGAGTGAAAAAAATAAAGCGACAATTGCAGTTCGCAGTGGTGTCGATGCTGATAAGCACCATGGCGCGGTTGTGCCTCCGCTGTATTTATCAACCACTTATTCGTTTGCCGACTTTGATACAAAACGTCAATATGACTATGGCCGCAGTGGTAATCCAAATCGTGATACTTTAGCCCAAGCACTCAGCGAACTCGAAGGTGGTGCTCGCGGCATTATTACTGCAACAGGAATGGCTGCCGTACATTTAGCCACTCAGCTGCTTAATAGTGACGATACGTTAGTGATCCCCCATGATTGTTATGGCGGCAGCTATCGCTTATTTACCTCATTACAAAAGCGCGGCCTATTAAAACTCGAAGTGTTAGATTTAACTAAACCAGAAAGTTTGCAGCAAATTTTAGTAATCAAACCTAAGTTAATTTGGATAGAAACCCCTAGTAACCCTATTTTACGTTTAACTGATATTAAAGCAGTAACCGATATTGCGAAACAATGCGGTGCTTTGGTAGCCGCAGATAACACTTTTTTATCGCCTGCATTACAAAACCCGATTAAATTTGGCGTTGATATTGTGGTGCACTCAACCACTAAGTACATAAATGGCCACTCAGACGTGGTTGGCGGTGCGGTTATTGCTGCAACTGACGAACTAGGTGAAGAACTGGCTTGGTGGGCAAATAATATTGGTATAACGGGGGCACCGTTTGATAGTTACTTAACTTTGCGTGGCTTGCGTACTTTAAATGTACGCTTACGGCAGCATCAAGAAAATGCCTTAGCTATTGCTAAGTACCTTGAAAGCTCAAAATTTGTTAGCCAAGTATATTACCCGGGGCTAGAGTCGCATCCACAACATGAATTGGCTAAAGCACAGCAACTTGGTTTTGGTGGCATGGTTAGTTTTGACATTAAAGGTGATGTAAATGACGCAGCTGCATTTTTAACAAACCTTAAAACATTTAGCTTAGCTGAATCTTTAGGTGGCGTAGAGAGCTTAATATGCCACCCAGCAACAATGACGCATGCAGGAATGGAAGCCGAGGCTCGTTTAGCCGCTGGCGTTGGCGATACGCTTATTCGTGTGTCGGTAGGTATTGAAGATGTAGCAGATTTATTAGCAGACTTTGATCGGGTATTTAATTTAGTGCAACCAGGTCAGCACAATAACGCAGGTAAAGCAGGTGCTAGCGCAAGTAGTAATGTTAAATTGAGCGCTGCTCACCCGGCGTTGTGGTAATTAATATGACTAATAATATTCATAAGTTTGGTGGTTCGAGTTTAAGCTCAGCCGAGCGCTATAAAAGCGTTGCAAAAATAATTATAGGGCAAGCTCAGCCCGGTGATTGTGTAGTGGTATCGGCTGCAGGAAAAACCACAGATACATTAGTAAAACTGTGGCAAAGTTATCAGCAGCACGATACTCAAGCGCTCGCTGATATTGTATTGCAATTAAACAATCATCAAAGTGATTTAATAACGCAGCTACTGCAGGGCGATTTAAAGCGCAGCGCTTTAACCACTCTAAATGAAGAGCTAAGTTTAGTTGCTAAATTAGCGAGTACTGAGCAGTTGCAAGAAGCGGCGCTACTCGCCTATGGTGAGTTGTGGTCAGCTCGTTTGCTCGCAGCGTATTTGCAGCAACTTAATGTTGCTGCATGCATGCAAGACGCAAGAGGCTTGTTTACGCTAAGTGATGGACAATTATTGCATAGCCAAAATACACAGCAGTGTAGTGAGCTTATTAGCCAGCACAAAATTAACGTGGTAACAGGGTTTATTGCGGCTAATACCCAAGGCGATACGGTCACTCTTGGTCGTAATGGTAGTGATTACAGTGCAACCTTATTGGCAAGTTATTGCAATGCTAAACAAGTATATATTTGGACCGATACACAAGGGATATTTAGTACCGACCCACGTAAAGTTAACAAGGCCATTAAATACGCTAAGGTATGTAGAGCGCAAGCTAACTTATTGGCAAGATTAGGTAACCCCGTTTTACACGCTAAAACATTATCGCCACTTAAAAATACCGATATAAAGCTTGCGGTGCGCAGTAGTTTTGACGTGCAAGCAAGCTCAACAAATGTAGTGAAAGAGGGCTGTGTAAAACAAAAACGCTTTATTACTACATTAGAAAATATAGATTTACTTAGTGTTGAAGGGCTAGTTGAGGGTGAGGTAACTCAGGTTAGCCAGCTTATTCAACATAGTTTGCATCATTTTAGTAGCGCGGGTGAAACTTACCTAATAGTACCGGCAGTAGCGACCCATCAAGTAGTTAGTTACTTTGCAGGAAGAGCCAATATTAGCGAGTCTAACCTACATGGTTGCGCGCTAGTTGCTCCTGAGCAAGATATAAACTCATTGAGTACTCAGGCACGCGAGTTGCTCAATTTGCATAATATTGAACCTCGCTTTGTGCATCAAGATAGTGGTTATGTATTGCTACTGACGGATCAGCTTATTGATAGTGATGTGCTTAATGTGCTGCACGATAAACTGATCACTAAAGGCCAAGAAATTGCCTTAATAGTGGCAGGGCTTGGTAACGTAGGGGATGTATTTGTTAGCCAACTATCGGCGCAGCTAGCACGCTTATCAACCGACTTTAATATTAAGTTAGTGGGATTAGCACGTTCGCAAAAACTGCTATTTAATCCCAGCGGCATAAATGTACAGCACTGGAAGAACCAATGGCAGTTAGAGGCTGTTGACTATAGCAGCCAAGATTTATTAACCGCTATTGGCCAGCTTGATTACGAGCATAAAGTGGTTATAGATATAACCGCCAGCGAGCAATTTAGTCAGTTATACCCAGATTTTGTTGCGCTTGATTGTCATTTAATTAGTGCTAATAAGTATGCTGGTACCGCGCCAACTCCTTGGTATAAAGCGTTGCAGCACAATATTGCGCAGCGCAATTTATATTGGCGCTATAACGCTAGTGTGGGTGCCGGTTTACCAATTAATTTTGCCCTTGCAGATTTACAAAACAGTGGCGATAAAATAACACGTATAGAAGGTGTTTTTTCGGGTACGTTATCGTGGTTATGTAGTATGTATAATGGCGCAACTGCATTTTCTGAGTTATTACTTGAAGCGCAACAAATGGGTTTTACTGAACCCGATCCGCGCGAAGATTTATCGGGGCGAGATATGCAGCGTAAGCTACTTATTTTAGCGCGAGAGTTAGGGGTTGAATTAGACCTTAACGACATTGCCTTAGCGCCGTTAATGCCCGATGAGCTAGCACTAGGTAGCTGGGATGACTTTTTAGCTAATAAACATAAGCTCGACACTTTTATTGAAGAGCATGCACGCAATGCAAAATTACAAAACGCGGTACTTCGTTATACAGGTTTACTGAGTATTGGGCACGATAGCGTAACGGCCAAAGTAGGGTTAGCGTATGTTACGCCCAATGACGCATTAGCAAACTTAACCCCGGGTGATAATATTTTTGTTATTAACAGCCAGTGGTACAGCAATAATGCCTTGATTATACAAGGCCCAGGTGCTGGTAAGGAAGTGACTGCAGCAGGCGTTCATTCTGACTTATATTGGCTGATAAAAAACTTAAAGTAATAATTAAATAAAACAAAGAACGGCAACCTAAAGAGGTTGCCGTTCTTTTAGCGTAATTAACCATTTAGCTAATGAGAGATGTGCTTATGGTTAAAATAGCTCTTCTTCTGTTTTGGTGTTTTCTTCAAAAATATCGCTTGGCTGCGAAAGCACATAACTAGTTGGGGTAGTGCCTTTTTCAAAGTATTCAAAGCGGCTAGTGTAATCATTTTTGTGGCTTAATAAGCCAGTCGCTAAATCAATACGAATAGAAACTAATCCTTCAGGTGGTTCAATTGGCGCTTCTGGTTGCCCATCAAGAGCTGCCCTCATAAATTCATTCCATGCCGGTTGAGCTGTTTTAGCGCCCGATTCAGCCCCTGTTATTTGACCACTATCAAGGTTGTTGTTATAAGCAGAACGACCTAGAGTATTGCCAGGGTTGTCAAAGCCAACCCATACTGAGGTGAGTACATTGCGGTTAAAACCACTAAACCAAGTGTCAACAGAATCGTTTGTGGTACCTGTTTTACCCGATAAATCACGACGCCCTAAACGCTGTGCTCGCCATGCAGTCCCCGTCCAGCCTGTTTTATTGCTCCAGCTTCCGCCGCCCCAAATTGCGCTGTTCATAGCGTCTGCAATTAAAAAAGCATTTTGTTTAGAAATAATACGTGGGGCACATTGCACTGTTTGCTGCGCTTTTTCACCTTGCTCAGTATTTTCTATCGTTAGGCTGCTGTTATTTTCGATAGCGAGGGGCTGCGTGCTCTCATCGCAGGCTAGGGCTGGGTTTGCTTTAAATAACACTGTACCAAAGGCATCTTGAATTTCAGATATAAAATACGGTTCTATTAAATGCCCGCCATTAGCAAACGCGCTCATACCACGAGCAAGTTCTAATGGAGAAATGGAAGCACTACCAAGTGCTAAGGATTCACTGCGGTTAATGTCTTTATTATCAAAACCAAATTTAAGTAAATGATCAGCAGTACGTTGCAAGCCTACACCACGCAGAAGACGAACCGAAATAACGTTTTTAGATTGCGCCAATGCGCGGCGAATACGAATTGGGCCATTATAAACTGCAGGGCTGTTTTTTGGGCGCCATGCAATACCTTGGCTTTTATCCCATTGATTAATTGGAGCGTCGTTTAAAATGGATGCTAAAGTGTAGCCTTTTTCCAGAGCTGCAGAGTAAATAAAGGGTTTAATGTTTGAGCCGACTTGGCGTTTAGCTTGCACTGCACGGTTGTACTGGCTTTGCTCAAAACTATAACCACCAACAATTGCTTTAATACGGCCATCTTGAGGGTCTAAAGACACAATGGCACTAGAGGCTTCAGGAATTTGACTCAATAAATAATTATTATCGTCGTTTTTACGTAGCCATATTTGTGCACCTGGTACTAATATTTCAGTTGCAGCTTTAGGAGCAAAACTTTGGCGGTAACGCGTAATATATTTACGTGCCCACTTTAAGTTATCCCATGTAAGTGTTGCCAGTTCACCATTTTTTAGTAAAACGTCGGCTGTTTTTTCGTTAACCGCCAATACTACCGCGGCTTGTAAGTCGCCAAGCTGTTTTACGTCTTTTAGCTGGTTAAGAATTTGCGCTTGGCTTAAGGCTGGTTGTGTTTGCGCATCCCATAATAAACGCTCTGGACCTCTAAAACCGTGGCGCATATCGTAACTATGTAAGTTATTTACTAAAGCCGTTTGCGCAGCTTGTTGAACGTGGGACTCTACCGAGGTAAATATTTTAAAGCCAGAGTTGTACGCTTTATCAATACCGTATTTAGCAACCATTTCTGCACGCACCATTTCAGATATATAAGGTGCGTATAAATCTATTTCAGCGCCATGAAAAACGGCCGTTATAGGTTGATTAATAGTCTCTTCATATTCGCTTTGGGTTATATAACGTTCAGACAACATTCTACCAAGTACGACATTACGACGCGCTTTAGCACGCACTGGATTGCGAATAGGATTAAGCGCTGAAGGTGCTTTTGGCAGGCCGGCAATCATTGCCATTTGCGCAAGGGTTAAGTCTTTTAGTTCTTTACCGTAATAAACTTGCGCTGCTGCACCAATACCAAACGCCCTATTACCTAATTCAATTTTATTTAAATACAGCTCAAGAATTTCGTTTTTGCTTAATAAGTTTTCAATATGTATCGCGATAAAAATTTCTTTTACTTTACGAATGTAGGCTTTTTCGCGGGTTAAGAAAAAATTACGTGCTAGCTGCATAGTAATAGTACTAGCGCCTTGTTTTTTCTCTCCGGTAGATATAAGTACAAGCGCAGAGCGGACTATACCTATTGGGTCAATACCAAGGTGATCATAAAAGCGGCTGTCTTCGGTGGCTAAAAATGCATTAATGAGGGGTTGTGGTATTTGGTCTATTGTGACCGGAATTCGTCGTTTTTCACCAAATTGATTGATCAACAGACCATCTTTAGTGAATACTTGCATAGGAGTTTGTAATTGCACGTCTTTTAAAACTTGCACACTTGGGATATCAGGTTTAACGTAATAATAAAGGCTGAACAAAGTGATCAGTCCAAATAATGTGCAAATGATAAAAAATTGTAAAGTTCTTTTTAATAAAATCACTGATATTTCCCTAAATGGACTCCCAATTACAAGTTGAGGCTGCTAGTATATATTGATTAAAAAATGAATAGTATTTTTTCAGATAAGAATTATAACTTGTTTATTATTAAAACAAAGGCAAAGTTGCAAACATGCTAAGTCAACTATTTAAAAAGCCATCGCCGATGATGGTAGGCATTGATATAGGATCGCACTCTATCAAAGCTGTACTGTTAAGTGAAACAGACACTGGGCTTCGATTAGAAGCACTTGCAATTGAACCTATGCCAAAAGGCGCCATGAGTGAGCGTACTATTCAAGATATTGAAGCAATTGGTAATGTAATAACTAAATTAAAACGAAAATTACCTAAATCACTAAAAGAAGCTGCGGTGGCTGTTTCAGGCCAGACCGTGATCACCAAGGTGATTTTCATGGATGTCACCTTAAGTGACGCTGAATTAGAATCGCAAATTGAAATTGAAGCAGACAGCTTAATTCCTTATCCATTAGATGAAGTTAATCTTGATTTTGAAAAGCTATCAACCAATGCCGCCGATCCTAGTAAAATGAATGTATTGCTTTCGGCTGCGCGTACTGAAAGCGTTGAAGCACGTGTTGGCGCGTTAGAAGCGGCTAACTTAGTTGCTAAAGTGGTTGACGTAGAAAGCTACGCATTAAGCCGAGCAATGGATGTGTACTATCAACAGTTACCAAGTGATGCATTTAATAAGTGCGTTGCAATTGTCGATATTGGCGCGGTATTAACACTCGTAAGTGTAGTGCAAGCGGGCGATACAATTTATACCCGCGACCAAGTGTTTGGTGGCGATCAATACACTAATAGTATTGTTACTTATTATAATAAAGGCTTTGATGAAGCTGAAATTGGTAAAGCAACCGGCGACTTACCGCCAAATTATACTTTTGAAGTACTTGCACCTTTTCAAACAGCCTTGCTACAACAAGTGCGCCGCGCGGTGCAAATGTTTTTAACCACCACGGGTAAAGATCAGCTAGATTATATTGTATTAACCGGTGGTACAGCTATGATTAGCGGGTTTGAGCGCTTATTAGTCGAAGAGTTAGGTATACACACAATTGTAGCCGAGCCATTTGTAAATATGGAAATATCTCCTAGAGTTGACCGTAATGTATTACAGCGTCATCGCACGCAATTTGCTATTGCAACAGGACTCGCTTTGAGGAGCTTTTCATCATGCCACATATAAATTTACTGCCTTGGCGTGAACTACAGCGTGAAGACTCAAAAAAGAAGTTTATTACTTCATTAATTGCAGTTGTTGTTTTGTGTTTTTTGAGTATGTATTTATTGAGCTCATTTTATGGCGCTTTAAAAGAGGGTCAAAATCTAAAAAACAATTACCTTAGTGCAGAAATAAGTATGCTAGATAAAGAAATAAGAGACATTAGAGAGCTAGATAAGAAAAAAGAAAACCTGCAGCAGCGTATGCGCTTAATTGAAAACCTGCAAAGGAGTCGTAATTTAGGCACGCAAATTATGGATGAAGTCGCAAAAATAGTACCTGCAGGGGTTTATTTAACTAAGCTAGAGCGACGCGGTAATCAAATTCATGTACTTGGAAAAAGCGAATCGAATAATCGCCTTTCAACCTTGTTACGTGAAGTGCAAGGTTCTTATTTATTAGAGCGCCCAGTAATGCAAGGTATTGTTGCTGGCGATAAATCGTCGCGTTTGTTGAGTGATTTTAATATGGAATTTTATGTAAAACCATTCGATAAAATTGGCGAGGTACATGATGAACCTTGATTTTAAAGCATTTAAAGATGTAGATTGGAATGAAATAGAACTTGATAATATAGGTGAATGGCCGGTTATTGTTAAAGTTATTTGCGGTGCTTTTATTGCGGGTTTAGTGTTGTTTTTTAGCTATAGCTTATTAGTTTCAGATGAAATAGACAGTTATCACAACGCGGTAGCCAAAGAGGTGGAGCTGCGCACTACTTATCGCACCAAATATGCGGTAGCCAGTAAACTAGATATTTATCGGCTGCAAATGATTGAAATGGAAGATAAGTTTTCTCAGCTATTAAAACGCCTACCAACCTCTAATGAAACCCCAGGCTTATTAGATGACTTATCTTATGTGGGTACTACCAGTGGCTTAACCTTTTTAAAAATTGGTTGGTTGCCTGAAGTTGAAAAAGAATTTTATACCGAATTGCCAATAAAAATAGAAGTGGTAGGGACCTACCATGAATTTGGTCAGTTTGTAGGTAAAGTGGCTCAATTACCGCGAATTGTTAGTTTACATGACTTTTCTATTTTATCATCTGGAGAAAAGCAGTTAACATTTAGTGTGATTGCAAAAACTTATCGCTACGAAGAGGGGACTAAATAATGAATAAACTCCCTTTAGTGGCTATTTTTACAATGTTATTGAGTGGCTGTAATAGTGACACTTCTGAACAAAAAGAATTTATTGATCAGGTAAAAGCAAGTACAACCCCCAGAGTGGAAAAAATACCAGAGCTCATTCAGTTTGAGTATTTTGAATACAATGCAGGTCAATTGCGTAGCCCATTTGTAGCTCCACAACCTGAAATTATACAAAATAAGTTAACGCAAATTAAAAATTGTTTGCACCCAGATCCAGATAGGGTTCGTGAGCCATTAGAAAAATATCCGCTAGATAACCTAGCGATGAAAGGCACGCTAGGCTCTAATAGCCAAACGTGGGCACTTATTACTGCTGCTGATGCAACGCTGCATAGAGTAACCGTAGGGAGTTACTTGGGCACTTACGACGGAAAAGTAAAAAAAGTGAGTAGTGACTATATTGAGTTAATAGAATTAATCCCTGATGGATCTGGCTGTTGGAAAGAGCGTCAGACTAAATTAGAAATGTTAGAGGCGACAATTGATGGCGCAAATTAATAACAAAAAAGGTCATACAAATATGTATAAGGATGTAGGTTCGCTTCATCGTGTATTGTCAGCTTTATTAGTGATTTTTGCACTATTAATAGCTAAAACTGCGGTAGCTGAGCCGCTACTTTATGACGTGCGCTATAATCCATTATTAAAAGGCGAAACCGAACTACAGCTGGTATTTGATGAAGAATTAACCCAGCAACCAAGTATTCAAGTGTTCAATAGCCCAGCGCGTATAGAAATGCTGTTTACCAATGCACAGTTAGATCAAGGGTTAGCCGATGTTGCTGTTAATTTGGCTGGAATAAATAATGTAACCAGCGTAATGACAAGTAACGGTTTAAAAGTAACGGTACATCTTGAGCGTTTGAAAATTTATGAAACCCAGGTTAATAATAATCTGGTCTCGCTGCGTATCTCTGATAATCCATTAACCGAGCAAGCGCTAACGACTGATGATGCTGCAGATAGCATTGGCGGTAGTTACATTAATCGTATTCAATCTATTGATTTTCGCCGTGGTGAAAAGGGCGAAGCTAAAGTATTGGTATTTTTGCAAGATACTCAAGCCGCAATAGAAGTACATGAAAGTGGCGGTAAAATTATTGCAGAGTTTCATCACACTGATATTTTAGATGATTTATTATACGAATTAGATGTACTTGATTTTGGTACTATCGTAAGCAATATAGAAACCTTTAAAGAAGATAACCTGAGCCGAATTGTTATTGAGCCAAACGCAGCATTTACGTTTACTTATCAGCAAATAGATAATATTTTTACCTTAAATGTTGAGAAAGACGAAACCCAAAATGCTTACCTTGATGGTGGTAAAGAATATCAAGGTCGACCAATGACCCTGAACTTTCAAGACATTTCGGTACGTGCAGTCTTGCAAATTATAGCCGGATACAACGACTTTAACTTAGTAACCAGTGATTCTGTAACGGGCAATATAACGCTACGTTTAGATGGCGTGCCATGGGATCAAGCGCTTGATGTGGTACTCAGAATAAAAGGCCTTGATAAGCGTATGGATGGCTCTATTTTAATGGTAGCCCCATCAGAAGAGCTTGCAGCACGTGAAGCAAAAGATTTAAAAGCAAAGCAACAAGTAGAAGATTTAGAGCCTTTGTACAGCGAGTACATTCGCTTAAATTATGCAAAGGCCGAAGATTTTGCAGATTTACTAAAAACGGACACTAACAGCATTATAACCCCAAGAGGGAGTGTGTCGGTTGATCAGCGTACCAATACATTATTAATGAAAGATACGGCAAAAAGTATCGAAAGCGTACGCCGCATGGTCGAAACGCTAGATATACCCGTAAAGCAGGTTGTAATTGAAGCGCGCATGGTAACCGTACGCGACAACGTTACAGAAGATTTAGGGGTACGTTGGGGCTTTAGTGATCAGCAAGGAACCGATGGTATTTCAGGCACCCTAGAGGGGGCTGAAAACATCTCTAATGGTAATATTCCAAGCTTGTCTGATAGATTAAATGTAAACCTGCCGGTTGCCAATCCTTCAGCTAGCATAGGTATGCATATTGCTAAACTAGCTAATGGTACGTTAATTGATTTAGAGCTAACTGCGCTTGAAGAAGAAAATAAAGGTGAAATTATTGCCAGTCCGCGAATTACTGCGGCTAACCAGCAAAAGGCGAGGATTGAACAAGGTACCGAAATACCTTATGTTGAATCAGCCTCTAGTGGTGCGACAACAGTAAGCTTTAAAAAAGCAGTACTTAGCTTAGAAGTAACACCGCATATAACACCTGATAACAAAGTTATTTTGAATTTAATTATCACTCAAGATACCCGAGGTGATACAGTACAGACCGGAACAGGCCCTGCGGTTGCAATTGATACGCAACAAATTGAAACGCAGGTACTGGTAGAAAATGGCCAAACAGTTGTTTTGGGTGGTATTTTTCAACAGCAAATTATTAATTCGACCAAAAAAGTTCCTTTATTGGGCGACATTCCATACATTGGAAGACTGTTTAAAAGTACCAGTGAGTTTAACGAAAAGCGTGAACTACTGATTTTCGTCACTCCTAAGATACAAGTTGATTAGGGCGTGATTATATTTGAATATTGATTTTGCAGCACTCTACTTAGTTTACTAAGTAGAGAATATGCAGTGTGGTTACTTCCCAAAATATGCGATAGCAGCATAAAACCAACATGCGCTGCCCTTCGGGTGCACTCTAGTGTTATTTTGCGCTTTACTGTGTGAGTTTTACATAACATTACGTAGTAAAGTTATCAGTAATTTGATAAATACAACTTTGGATTGCACAAATTTTAACCATGAAAAATAAATACTCCCTAAAATAAGCTAATGTTTTGTTAACTAATGGATGATTATTTAGATTAATTGCTCGTTATATGGCTTTTTATGCTAATTGACTTGAAATACCCAACCGATTACTGAGATAATCCTCTCCTTAATTTTGGGGCCAGGTCGTTAGGCGGGGTTTTATTTCAAATTTTAGAGTTCGTTTGTACTAAAAGATATGGCTGAGAAACGTAATATATTTCTAGTTGGCCCCATGGGGGCTGGCAAAAGTACGATTGGTCGTCACATCGCTGACCAATTACACCTTGAATTTGTTGATTCTGATCAAGAAATCGAACGCCGTACCGGTGCAGATATTGCCTGGGTGTTTGATCTTGAAGGTGAAGAAGGCTTTAGACTTCGTGAAGAATCTGTTATTGGCGATCTAACCGAAATGCAGGGTATTGTACTTGCAACCGGTGGTGGTTCAGTAATGAGTAAAGAAGTTAGAAACAAGCTTTCGGCTCGCGGTATTGTAGTATACCTAGAGACACCGATTGAAAAACAAGTTGCACGCACACAACGCGACAAGCGTCGCCCATTACTGCAAACAGAAGAAGCACCTCGTGATGTATTAGAACGTTTAGCAGAAGAACGCGAACCGTTATATAAAGAAGTGGCTGATTTTGTTGTACGCACTGATGAGCAAAGCGCTAAAGTTGTTGCTAACCAAATCATCGAGAAATTGGATTTTTAATTACTAATATTAAAGGAAATAGCTAAGCATGCTTGAATTATCTGTTAATTTAGACGAGCGAAGTTACCCTATTTATATTGGTCAATCTACACTTCAAGATAATGGCCGCCTAGTTCATCACATTGGTGATTGTCGGCCTATCATCATTACTAACGACACTATTGCGCCTTTTTATTTACAAGGCTTATTAGCGCAGTTAGCAACATTGAATCCACTGCACTTTATTATTCCTGATGGCGAGCAATATAAATCGCTTACTTGGTTTGAAAAAATATCGGCATTCTTACTCGAAAATAACTGTGGTCGTGACACCTGCTTAATTGCATTAGGTGGCGGCGTTGTTGGTGATTTAACTGGTTTTGTTGCTGCATGTTATCAGCGTGGCATTCCCTTTATTCAAATGCCAACGACACTATTATCACAAGTTGATTCGTCGGTAGGTGGAAAAACAGCGGTAAATCATCCACTAGGTAAAAATATGATTGGGGCATTTTATCAGCCACAAGCCGTTTTTATCGACACACAATCATTACATACTTTACCTGCGCGCGAGTTTGCAGCCGGTATGGCTGAAGTGATTAAATACGGTTTGATTTACGATACTGAGCTATTTGCTTACTTAGAGCAAAATGTTGAGCGTTTACAGCAATTAGATGAAGCCTGTTTACAGCATATAATTTATAGGTGCTGTGAAATTAAAGCGCTAATTGTAGCTCAAGACGAAAAAGAGCAAGGCCTAAGAGCACTATTAAACTTAGGTCATACCTTTGCGCACGCAATTGAAGCGCAAATGGGGTACGGTGTTTGGCTACATGGCGAAGCAGTAGCAACAGGTATGGTACTTGCTGCAAAACTAGCATATACACGCCAAGATTTAACCGCTGAGGACGTTACGCGTATCTCTGGTTTAATTGCGCAATATAGCTTACCCACGCAGATCCCGGCGGTAATGACCAGCGAGCATTTTTTGCAGCATATGCGTAAAGACAAAAAGAATAAAAAGGGTACTATCCGCTTTATTCTGCCCACCCAATTTGGACAATGTGCATTAGTGGATGATGTTTCAGATGACCAAGTTCGAGCGTTAATCGAGCAATAATGCAGCCACAAATTTTACCAAGCCGTGCGGCATTGGTGGATAGAATCGCACTGCAATTTGAGTACGGACAAAACATGATTGTTTTACTAGGCACCTCTGGCCTAGGTAAAAGCTACCTACTCGAAACTTTTATTACTGATAAATATAACGATTTTAATAAAGCATTTGTGCAAGTAACAGCGCAAATGACAGACATTCAATTAATGAGCGAGCTATTAGAGCAAAGCTTTAATGCACCTTTAATTGATCATAGCTTGAGCCTATCCGAAAACTTTTATCAATTATTACAACAGCAAGCTTGTGGCCCTTGTTTATGGGTGCTAGATAACGCCAGGCACTTATCAGAAGAATTACAGGTAGAGTTAGAACTACTGGCTAAAAACTCCCCCAGTACGCTTTATATTATGCTTGCTGCGCAGTCAAAACTGGCCTTTGCAGCGGCAATAAACATTCACTTAGAGCCATTAAACCAAAGTGAAAGTAAGCAGTTAATGCGTTGGTATTTTAGCGACCTGCCTTATGATGAAGACCCAGTTTATCAAGCTTTTATAGCCGCGGCACAGGGTAATCCTAATTTATTACTGAGCTGGCAAGCAACAGAACATATAGCGGATGTTGTTGTAAAAGATAAAGTATCTTGGCGTTTACACTTATTAATTTTGATGTTAATTATTCTGTTTTTAATAATTGGCTTGTTATATAAATCAGACATGACTCAATGGTGGCAACAATATTATCAGCAAGCTGAGCCTGAAGTGCTCACAACAGCAATTTCGGTTAAGCAAATACAGCAGCCATTAGCGATAGCTAGCGACAATAGCGACAATAGCGTTATTGCAGCGCCACCTAACTTACCTGCAAGCACAGTTGAGCTACAAACACCGCATAATGATGTGCCTGCAATTATGCAAAGTCTGACTGCGAAGCAAACAACTCCCAGCTCTAAAAATACACCATCGGTAGAGCCAAAGATATTAGCAACGCAGCCACACAGTAATATTTCAGCTCAGGTTGAGAGCAAAATACTCACAGGTAATGCATGGTACTTACAACAGCCAGACACAAATACAGTTATTCAATTATTAGCGATTACTCAGCAACAAGTCAGTGCTGAATTTATTAGCCAGCATAAACTACAAAAAGTAGCGCATACCTATCAAACTAAAAGAAACAATAAAACTTGGTGGGTGGTAACAGTGGGTAGTTTTACTGATATGAATGCTGCAAAGTTAGCTATGAGCGCTTTGCCTGCAGAGGTTAAAATAAATAAGCCTTTCTATAAAAAAATAAGCAAAATAAAACAAGAAATTGTATTAGTTGATCAGTAAACTAAGCAACTTTAGTGTAAAATCGCGCAACACCAGATTGAAGTAAAGAGCCAATGCAGCAAAAGAGTAGAGCCTTCCTTAAATGGGCTGGCGGAAAATACAGTCTAGTTGAAGATATTAACGCGCGACTAAAGCAAGCTAGCCAGCAGGCTGATACTTTGGTTGAACCTTTTGTTGGTGCCGGCTCAGTGTTTTTAAATAGCGATTTTAAACACTATATTCTTAATGATATTAATGCCGATTTAATTAATTTATATAAAGAACTTAAAAACTCGCCCGATGAGTTTATAAGTGATGCTAAAAAGCTGTTTGTGGATTTAAATAATCATCCCGACGCTTACTACGAATACCGCGTGCAATTTAATCAAAGTAGCGATATATACGAACGCGCAATGCTGTTTTTATATATGAATAGACACGGTTATAACGGGCTTTGTAGGTATAACTTAAAGGGTATTTTTAATGTACCTTTTGGTAAATACAAAAAGCCTTATTTTCCCGAAAAAGAAATGTACTTTTTTGCTAAAAAAGCGCAACAGGCTACGTTTACCTGCCTTGATTACGATGACATTTTTAAACTAGTACCTAAAAATGCAGTTATTTATTGTGATCCACCGTATGTGCCTTTAAGTAAAACAGCCTCGTTTACCTCGTATGCTAAGGGCGGTTTTAATTTAGATGATCAAGCAAATTTAGCAAATTTAGCCGAGCAAGCGGCGTTTGAAAACGATACTCCAGTGCTTATCTCTAACCATGATACGGTATGGACGCGTAAAATTTATAGCCAAGCCACATTAGATCAAATTCAGGTAAAGCGCACTATTAGCCCTAAAGGTGGATCGCGTAATAAAGTGAGCGAACTAATGGCTATGTACTTAGCACCGAAACAACAATCGCGTAAATCGAAATAATAAAAACAATAAAAAGCATAATAGCTATTATGATAATGCTAACTGGCGAGTGGTGTTTAAAATCTGCGTGGCGTTTATGGTTAGATTGCACCCCAAAAAATGCAGCAAGTACACTTTGTAAGGCGCTAAAAAATTGTCGCATGTTTAAAATGATGGTTTTAAAGAGAGAAGCTTTTTAGAATCACCAGAGCTTGTAAGTAACTCTAATAAATCTAAATAATGAAACTGTGCACTGCGGCTATCGCCTGTTATCCATGAAGACCAAGACGATTCATCTACTATTTTAAGGCAAGCACTTACAGCTGTATCTGTAGAAGTTGTTTGTTTTTGCTGGCAATTGTTAATTGCCGTTAAATCTTGCTCAGAACTTGAGATAAAATTTAACGCTCCAACAAACAAAAATGCTGACGCCATTAATATCCCTGTTTTAAAAGCACGCATGATTTAAACCTAATAATTTGATCCTTTTTTAAGCATAACAAAAATTGCTTAAATAACAAACTTAAATTTTAGCATTAGCTTCTAAAGTCGAATAAAAATAAAGGCTTATCAATAATCTTTATTTTTATTAAGCGATTATATTTGTCGCGATTACTTGGGTAACATCATTAATTAAGTTACATTAACGCAATATATTATTCATTGTCGGATTAACTATGTTGAACCCAGAAAAAAAATACTTAATAGCCCCTTCTATTTTATCTGCTGATTTCGCTAAACTAGGCGAAGATGTTGATAGCGTACTTGCTGCGGGTGCCGATGTGGTTCACTTTGACGTAATGGATAATCACTATGTGCCTAACTTAACTATTGGCCCTATGGTGTGTAAAGCGCTTAGAAATTACGGCATTAAAGCGCCTATTGATGTGCATTTAATGGTTAAACCGGTTGATAGCCTTATTCCTCAGTTTGCCGAGGCCGGCGCTTCAATTATTACTTTTCATCCAGAAGCCAGTGAGCATATTGACCGCACATTACAATTAATAAAAGATCATGGCTGCGAAGCTGGTTTAGTGTTTAATCCAGGCACTAGCTTGAGCTTTCTTGACCATGTGATGGATAAAATTGATGTTATTTTAATTATGTCGGTTAATCCAGGGTTTGGTGGGCAAAGCTTTATTGCGCATACTTTAGAAAAACTACGCCAAGCAAAACAACGTATTGTAGAATCGGGTCGCAATATACGCTTAGAAGTTGATGGCGGAATAAAAGTCGATAACATTGCCGCTGCTGCAGAGGCGGGTGCTGATATGTTTGTAGCGGGTTCAGCCATTTTTAACCAGCCAAATTACCAAGAAGTTATCGATCAAATGCGTGAGCAATTAGGAAGTGTTAAATAATGAAGTACGACCTAGCCCTGTTTGATTTAGATGGCACCTTAGTAGATAGTGTATACGATTTATACATAGCACTTAATCTTACTTTGAGCGACTTAGCATTTCCGATTGTTAGCCAGCGCTTAGTAGAAAGCTGGGTTGGCAATGGTATAGAAGTATTAGTAAAACGCGCACTGAGTGGCGAAATGCAAATAAGTGAGCATTTAGATAAAGCACTTAGCGATAAAGCATTTACATTATTTTACCAACATTACGAACAGCAAGTAGGTGAATATAGCGTACTTTACCAACATGTTGAAACTGGGCTTGCTGCCCTACGTGGTATGCCCAAGGCATTGATCACTAATAAAGATCGGTTATTTACCGAAAAATTACTGGATAAGTTAGCCTTAACGAGTCATTTTGAGCTAATAATTTGTGGTGATGACATGGCTAAAAAGCCATCAGCAGAGCCGTTGTTATTTGCCTGTAATAAACTAAATGTTGAGCCCAGTAAAGCGATTATGATTGGCGACTCTAAAAGCGATATACTAGCTGCCAATGCAGCTAAAATTGACGTTATTGCACTGAGCTATGGTTATAATCAAGGTGAAAACCTTAAGGACTATAATCCACAGTACCTATGCGATAACTTCTTAGATATAATACCTGTTCTTACACAGCACTAAGTGCTGTTAATTAAGCAAAATAAAGGAAAATCATGAGTAAACCAGTAGTTTTAAGTGGCGTGCAGCCAACCGGTGGTATGACAATAGGCAACTATGTTGGCGCTATTAACCAGTGGCTAAAGTTACAGGAAGACTATGATAGCTACTTTATGCTTGCAGATCTTCACGCAGTAACTGTGCGTCAAGACCCTGAATTACTTCGCTCGCGCGTTTTAGATGGCGTAGCGCTTTATACTGCTTGTGGTATTAACCCAGAAAAAGCCGCGTTATTTGTGCAATCGCAAGTACCAGAGCATGCACAACTTGCTTGGGTATTAAATTGTTATGCACAAATGGGCGAACTTAATCGTATGACCCAGTTTAAAGATAAGTCGGCAACGCACGCGCACAATATTAACGTGGGCTTATTTGCTTACCCAGTATTACAAGCGGCCGATATTTTATTATACCAAGCAGAGCAAGTGCCGGTAGGGGAAGATCAAAAGCAACACCTTGAACTAACCCGCGATATCGCAACACGTTTTAACAACCTGTATGGCGAGGTGTTTAAAATACCTCAAGCGTATATTCCAGAGTTTGGCGCGCGAGTAATGAGTTTGCAAGATCCGCTGAAAAAAATGTCTAAGTCTGATGAAAATCTAAATGGTTTTATTATGATGTTAGATGAGCCAAAAAAGATTGAGAAAAAACTGAAAAAAGCAGTTACTGATTCAGACGAACAAGCGCGTATTTACTTTGACCGAGCTGAAAAGCCTGGAGTGTCAAACTTACTTACCTTGTTAAGTGTGGCAACTAAACGTTCAATTGAGGATTTAGTGCCAGAGTACGAAGACAAAATGTACGGCCATCTGAAAAAAGACACTGCAGATGCTGTAGTGGCAATGATTGAGCCAATTCAAGCGCGTTTTAAAGAGATCAGAGAAGATCAAACACTCCTTAATAACATCATGAAGCGTGGCGCAGAAAAAGCCAGCAGCCAAGCCGAAGGTACGTTAAAAGCTGTGTACGATGCACTCGGTTTTATTCCTCGCGGCTAAACCTTGCTAGTTAAAATGATCAATAAAAATGCCGCTTTATTTATAAAGCGGCATTTTTGTTTTATTAGTGTATTTGGCGGTTAATAAAAGAAGTTAACCACCAAATACACAAAAAATGAATAGCTACCCAGCTTGCACTCGTTATTTAAGCAGTTCTTTTAAATAACGGCCAGTATGCGAGCGCTCACACTCGGCTACTTGCTCAGGTGTACCTGCAATGAGTATTTCACCACCGCCAGCTCCGCCTTCAGGGCCTAAATCGATAACCCAATCTGCGGTTTTAATAACATCGAGGTTATGCTCAATAACAACAATAGTATTACCGTGATCGCGCAAGCGATGAAGTACAACAAGCAGCTGTTCAATATCGGCAAAGTGTAAGCCTGTTGTTGGTTCATCAAGTATGTATAGCGTTTTACCGGTATCGCGTTTTGACAGCTCGCGGGCTAATTTAACTCGCTGTGCTTCACCGCCCGAAAGCGTTGTAGCTGCTTGGCCTAAACGAATGTACGATAAACCTACGTCCATCAGGGTTTTAAGTTTGCGTGCAATGGCCGGTATTTTATCAAAGTAGTCGTGGGCATCTTCCACTGTCATGTCGAGTACTTGATGAATATTTTTACCCTTATACAGTACTTCAAGGGTTTCGCGATTATATCGTTTACCCTTACACACGTCGCACGGCACGTACACATCAGGTAAAAAGTGCATTTCTACCTTAATTACGCCATCGCCTTGGCAAGCTTCACAGCGTCCGCCTTTAACGTTAAAGCTAAAGCGACCTACTTTATAACCACGAGAGCGCGACTCTTGCGTACCGGCAAATAATTCACGAATACCAGTAAAAATACCAGTATAAGTAGCCGGGTTCGAGCGTGGTGTGCGGCCAATTGGGCTCTGATCAATGTCGATCACTTTATCAAAATGCTCAAGCCCTGTAATTGATTTATACGCAGCAGCTTCGGCAGTTGTTGCGCCATTTAATTCAGTATGCGCAAGCTTAAATAAGGTGTCGTTTATGAGCGTAGATTTGCCCGAGCCAGACACACCCGTTACACAGGTCATTAAGCCAAATGGAATTTTTAAATCAACATTTTTTAAGTTGTTACCAGTAGCGCCAAATAACTCCAGCCATTTGTCGTTAGTGGGGTGGCGTAATTTAGGTATTTCTATTCTACGTACGCCGGATAAAAACTGCCCAGTAACCGACTCTTTACAGGCTAAAATATCGTCGCGAGTACCTTGGGCAATAATATGCCCGCCATGCACACCAGCACCTGGGCCAATATCAATAATGTGATCGGCTGCGCGAATAGCATCTTCGTCGTGCTCAACCACAATAACGGTATTACCTAAATCGCGTAAATGCACCAATGTTTTTAATAATCGGTCGTTATCGCGCTGATGCAAACCAATTGATGGCTCATCCAGTACATACATAACACCCACTAGGCCTGCGCCAATTTGGCTTGCAAGGCGAATACGTTGTGCTTCACCGCCCGAAAGAGTATCGGCACTTCTATCGAGTGAGAGGTAGTTTAAACCCACGTTAATTAAAAACGATAAACGGTCGCGAATTTCTTTTAATATTTTTTCAGCTATTTGGCCTCTTTGTCCGGTTAGTTTTAACCCTTCAAAAAAGTCCATTGCTTCACCAATACTCATATGAGTAATAGTGGGTAAGTTAGTTTGGCCAATAAATACATGGCGCGACTCTTGGCGTAAACGCGAGCCATGACAGCTAGGGCAGGCCTGGCTGGTTTGATACTTTGCTAGTTCTTCACGTACCGAGTTTGATTCAGTTTCACGGTAGCGACGGTACATATTATTAAGTACCCCTTCAAACTCGTGATTACGGGTAATTAAATCGCCGCGGTCGTTACGGTAGCTAAAGGCTATTTTAGTAGTGTCTGAGCCTTCTAAAATGATTTTTTGCGAGGTTTTATCTAAATCCTGATATGGCACATCTAAATCAAAATTATAATGCTGCGCAACGGCTTGTAGCATTTGGTAATAATAAAAACTGCGTTTATCCCAGCCTTTAATTGCGCCACCGGCCAAGCTTAGTTCAGGGTTTTGTACTACGCGGTTTGGATCAAAATATTGGCGTACGCCTAGGCCGTCACAGCTTTGGCATGCTCCGGCTGGATTGTTAAACGAAAACAATCTTGGCTCTAACTCGGTCATGGCATAGCCACAAGTAGGGCAGGCAAAATTAGCCGAAAACAGCATTTCTTCTGCGCTGCTGTCATCCATATAAGCTATGTTAGCCACGCCACCCGACATTTCTAATGCAGCTTCAAATGACTCAGCTAAACGCTGTTGTTGGCCATCTTTTACTTTAAAGCGGTCTACAACTACTTCTATAGTATGTTTTTTATGTAGATCAAGTGGCGGTGGATCCGATAGGTCACATACTTCGCCATCTATGCGGGCACGAATGTAGCCTTGGCTCGCCAATTGCTCAAGGAGCTTAACATGCTCACCTTTACGCTCTTTTATTACCGGTGCAAGCAACATGAGTTTACTGCCCTCAGGCAGAGCTAAAACAGTATCAACCATTTGGCTAATAGTTTGTGCGGCTAACGGTAGGTCGTGAGTTGGGCAACGCGGTTCGCCCACGCGGGCAAACATTAAACGTAAATAGTCATAAATTTCGGTAATCGTACCCACAGTCGATCGCGGGTTGTGCGATGTTGACTTTTGCTCAATAGAAATAGCCGGAGAAAGACCTTCAATATGATCTACATCGGGTTTTTCCATCAGTGACAAAAACTGCCTTGCATACGCAGAAAGTGATTCAACATAACGACGCTGCCCCTCTGCATACAAAGTATCAAATGCAAGCGAAGACTTACCCGAACCAGATAGGCCAGTAATAACAATTAGCTTATCACGTGGGATGGTTAGGCTGATGTCTTTTAAATTGTGCGTGCGGGCGCCTCGGACTTCAATGTTTTCCATGCTATCTCGTCTATTACCAAAATTATTTGTCCAGTATCGCATAATACGTAACATTATTAATCTATGATCAATGAAAAATCCTTACTTATGACGATTAATTATTAGTAAGCTTATGGTAGAATCTCAGCCTAAATTTTCCACACAGTAAGATCACGCAAATAATGACCGCATCTTCACTTAATTCACGAGAAAAACGCGCTGCTATATCGCTAGCTAGTGTGTTTGCATTTAGAATGCTCGGCTTATTTATGCTGATGCCTGTATTAGCTATTTATGGCCAATCATTGGAGGGCTTTTCGCCTATCTGGATAGGCTTTGCTATTGGCGCGTATGGTTTAACCCAAGCGGTATTGCAAATACCTATGGGTCGATTGTCTGATAAAATTGGCCGTAAAAAGGTTATTGTTGGCGGCTTACTAATGTTTGCGCTGGGCTCGGTAATAGCGGCATTAGCCGATTCAATTCAAATGGTTACAGTTGGACGTGCGTTACAAGGTATGGGCGCTATAGCCAGTGCATTACTGGCGTTTGCTTCCGATTTAAGCCGCGATGAACAACGCCCCAAAGTAATGGCTGTTATTGGTATGAGCATAGGCATGAGCTTTGCGTTTGCTATGTTACTTGGGCCAATCGTCGCTGCCTCGTGGGGTATTTCGGGGGTATTTTGGTTAACCGCAATATTAGCTATGGTCGGCATATTTATAGTGACTATGCTAGTACCTAATGCGGTTAATAAAGCTCCTAAAGGCGATACGCTCGCCAGCTTTAGCGATATTAAAAAATTGATTAAACACCCGCAGCTAGCGCGCTTAAATGCGGGCGTATTACTATTACATTTAACCCTCACTACTATTTTTGTAGTGTTACCGAGTCAGCTTATTAAAGATGGCTTAGTGGCCGATAATCACTGGCATTTATATATCCCAGTATTATTTTTAGCTTTTTTATTAATGGTGCCTATTATGATAATCGCCATTAAAAAAGAGAAAGAAAAGCAGGCATTTATTGGCTCCGTTATACTGTTAATGTTGAGCATGCTGGCTATGTCGGTATGGGTTAACAGTATTGTAGGTATTGCTGCTTGTATGCTGTTGTATTTTGTTGCATTTAACTTTTTAGAAGCCACCATGCCAGCGCTAGTATCGCGTATTGCACCAGCAAGCCAAAAAGGTTCTGCCATGGGTGGGTATTCTACTAGCCAGTTTTTAGGTGCCTTTTTAGGCGGTATGCTTGGCGGTTATGTAGCACAAACCACAACAACGCAAGCGGTGTTTGCGGCAGCGGCACTTGTTGGGTTAATATGGCTTATTATTGCGTGGAAAATGCAAGTCCCACCCAAAAGTAAAGTTATTAGCTTAATGACCAAATTAGACTCAGAAGAGCAGGCACAGTCGCTTGCTTCTCTGTTAGTTGCTTTACCTGGCGTAATAGAAGCAACTGTAGTGCGCGACGAAAGCCGCAGCTACTTAAAGATTAATGATAAAGAATTTGACCTAGACCAAGCACGTAAAGTAGCTGGTTTAATCTAACGTTTATAGGAGATAGTTCCATGGCACGCGGTGTGAACAAAGTAATTTTGGTTGGTAATTTAGGACAAGATCCTGAAGTACGTTATATGCCTAATGGCAACGGTGTAGCAAATATCACCTTAGCAACTTCAGATAGCTACAAAGACAAAAACACTGGCCAAATGGTTGATAAAACTGAGTGGCACCGTGTGGTATTTTTTGGCAAGTTAGCAGAAATTGTTGGTGAATATTGCCGTAAAGGTTCACAAATTTATGTTGAAGGTAAACTTCAAACACGTAAATGGACTGACCCACAAGGCCAAGAAAAATACACGACTGAAATTGTAGTTGACGGTTTTACCGGCCAAATGCAAATGTTAGGGAGCCGTGGTGGCGACCAGCAAGGTGGGCAACAAAGTGGTGGTTACCAAGGTAATCAATCACAAGGCGGACAGCAAAGTGGTGGTTATCAAAATAACCAATCACAAGGCGGCCAACAAAGTGGTGGTTACCAAAGCAACCAGGGGCAAAATAACCAACAGCAAGGCGGTTATACTCCACAACAGCAGTCTGCACCAGCAGCACAGCCACAGTCGGCTCCTACACCACAACAAAATAACCAATATCAGCAGCCACAAGGTGGTTTTGCACCACAGCAAAGCAGTGCACCACAACAGCAAGGTGGCTTTGCTCCTAAACCGCAAAATGTTCCACAAGGCGGCGCGTCTAACCCAATGGAACCAACCATTGATTTTGACGACGACATACCGTTCTAACCAAAGACAAAAATAGAATATAGAGTGTCAATTTAGGCATTTAATATTATCTAAACCCAGCGTAACTGCTGGGTTTTTTGTTTTTAAAATGAGGTTTTAAATAGAGTTCAGGGTAGATTAATATTATTAAAGCGATTGATATTGATAATGGTTTGCATTAGCATGTGCTTTCGGTTTTTATCTGAGAAATAGGCATGTCTCTTAAACGTTTAGCTTTAGTAATAATCTTTGCAGCATTAGCGCTCACTGGTTGCGGCTCTGGTAGTGGAGCTAACTCAGCGCCTATTTTTTCACAAGCCAGTTACCAAATCCAACTAAACGAAGACAGTGTTGCAAGCTTAATGGTTGCCGCAACCGATGCAGAAAACGACCTTCTGACATTTTATTTAGCAAATGCTGCGGCTAACGGCGCAGTTGCTGTTAATGCTAATAGTGGTCATATTAGCTATAACCCCAAAGCCAATTTTAATGGCGAAGATAGCTTTCAGGTTGCAGTATCTGATGGTGGAAACCTAACTACTAGTCGTGTGCTGGTAGTTGTTACAGCAATTAATGATGCACCAGTTATTCATACCGATAAAGTGATTGTGAGCGGTGGTGAAATTAAGCGCGGCAAAGTTAATGTATCCGATGTAGATAACGACCCCCTCAGCTATAGTATTTCACGCCCAGCAGAGCATGGCACTTTGCTAATTAATGCTAGCAATGGCGAAATTAGTTACCAAACTACACGCCTAGAAAATCAAGAGGATAGTTTTGAGCTAACGGTTGCAGATGGCAATGGCGCTGTGGTGAGTAAAAACTTAATTATAACCACTAATTTGTCGACTAATGCTGATCGCGCTTATTACTACTATGCCAGTGATGAATCGCATTTAAAGCAGGCGGAGTTACTTGCAAGCGAGTTACAAAATGATATTAATCTAAGCGCAATAAATGCATCGCTTGCAGTAGGTTATGCACAAGCTGGATTAAATAGTGAAGTTACACGTTTAACCTCGGTTGATAAAATAGCGCGTAATAATATACGCGCTATTGCCTTGTTAGAGGTAGCTACCTTATATAGTAAGCAAGGCAATAACGAGCAGGGTAATGAACTGCGTTTAACAGCAAAAAACCTTTATGCAGAGTACGTTGCAGCCAAAGGAATTAGTGCCTTTAATAGTGAGGATCAGCGTTTTTATAATGATTTAGCTTTGTCTTACTTACAGGCGGGTGAGTCTGAATTGGCAAGTGTTAGTTTTAATATTCTCGATATTTTATTTAGCTCGGCGCTAGGAGAGGAGCAAACAACGCAAGCCTTATTACTTTTTTTTGGTTATCGCGACCGAGTAGAGGATGTGGTTAATAATTGGCGTCAATCTCGAAACCAAGCCGACTACGATTATGCACTTAGTATGGCCGATAGGTTGTATCGTTATGCCAATATGATTGGCTACAGTTATGTAAAAAATAATAAAAATGGCAATCAAGGAAAACCCTATTTTAGCTCACGCCAAGCAGCGCTGAGTAATGTTATGGCAAACTACCTGGCGTTAAATGCAACACAAAAAGCCAAGTCAGTACTGGCCGATATATTTGCTTTATATGGGGTTGTTAATATAGACGTAGATTATCCGCGTACAGCTAATCAATATGCAAACGTAACCAGCATGGAATACCCGTATGGCTTAATTAACACCGCAGCATACTTTGTGCAGCTTTATCCGGCACTTGATGTTGAAAGCAAGTTTTTAAGCGCCTTTGAAAAAGACAGTAGTCATTACCAGTTAGCTAAAAATAAGGCAGCAGATGCACAACTGCTAGCACACGTACGTAATTCGGCCGATATAGATAGTAGCTTACAATTAATTTTAGCAACACGTGATGCTAATAATTTACGCCCACTGTTTACTCAGCTAGTTGCATTTAATGCGAGTAAACTAGGTGCCTCGGGAATTTATATTGAGTTAGGGAATTATGACGCGGCAGCTAAGTTTATTGCCACAGGCATTGAGTTACTTAGCTCTGAAGCATATTTAGCACAGAATATTAAAAACCACGTATTTGTTACTGGTGCTACAGGGTGTCAGCTTGCGTTAGAGCAACTACTCACCATTATAAATATTACACATGACGAAAAGTACCAAACTCAAGCGGCTAACACACTACAAACATGCCGCGAAATAGCATTAACAAAATACAGCCAAGTAGATGGTATTAACGTATTTAAAGAGGATGTTGTTGATGCCAATATCGATCTTATTCCTTATCACCAAGCTTTAGGTCAAACCGCCGAAGCCGCGCCATTAGTTAATAAAGTGCAGCAGTATATTGCAACTTACACTGAGCAAGCGCTAATACAAAAAATTACGGATATTGGTAAGTTGGGCAGTGCGCTTGGCTTAAATGGTCAGTTTGCTTTAGCAAACCAGTATTATGCGCAATATATACAGCTGGTAATACAGGGTGAAGAAAAGGTCGCTCTCGCTGAGCGTTTTGCTCTTAGTGAGAAATTTTTTGATGGCTCTAGCAAATCAAAAATTAACTTTAAGCAGTACTTAAATCAGCTGTTGTATGTAGCGGGCACAAAAGCAGAATATGCCTCATTAATTACTGCAGCTAAAAGTATGTGGGCAGAGCTTATTGATTGGAATTTGGCGCGCTTAGAAAATGCTTCATTGCAGTTACAAGTGCGTTATTTGCCTGTGTTTGCAGATCAATACGCCCAGCTTACTATGTTTAAAAGTGCTTATAAATTAACAGAAAAAGAAGTTTTAGGTGTAGTAGAAAAAGACGCTATAGCAACAAATGTTATAGGCAGTTTGAGCCGTTTTGACGCCTTTATAGGCTCAGAGGTTGCCAGTGTTGACACTGATAACGATGGCAAGGCGAACTTTTTTACCGCCCATGCAAGCGCACAAATGATTGCTAATTCAGGGGTAGAATTAGACTTAGATAGCGACAACGACGGTGTCAACGATGACAGTGATGCGTTTCCATTAAATCCGAATCGATATTAAATGCAATATTTAACATTTATAGCGCTAGCTTGTACTTCGCTCACGCATGTTGCAGCTGCAGCGCAAAGCACAGTGCTAGATGAGGCAAGTGCAGCAGAGAGAACACCGGCTAAAGTAATTGCTATAAGTCACTATCAACAATGTAAAAAAAATACTGATACTTGCAGCGAAAATATCGAAATTATAGAGGTAACAGGGCAGCGGCCAAACCCTATTTCGGTAAGTAGCCAAGGGGTGTATACCCTTGACAGAAAAATGCTGCGAGACTATCGCTTTGGTAATGGTAACTTAAACGATGTTTTAGGTGTTTTACCTGGTGTGCAGTATGGTGAAACTGCTTATGCTGCGGATCAGGTTAGTAATATTAAGCCATCGGAAGTGTCGCTTGCAGGTACACAAGGTAATGCTACAGGGTATTTAATTGATGGATTATCTAATAACTCAAACCTTAATAATGACAGCGCCAATTTTGACAAAAACTTAGCGCAAGATGTAAGTGGCCACACTCAAGCTGTTTTTTTAAATTTAGATTTAATTGACCATTTAGAAGTATACGACAGTAACATACCAGCAAAATACGGTAATTTTACTGGTGGACTAGTTAAAGCCGAAACCCGAAAAGCGGGCGATAAACTGCAATTTGGCATTAATTATCGGCAAACGAGTGACGATTGGGTTGAGTATCATAAGCTTTATGCCCCCGACTTCAGTGGCGATAACGAACTTAACAGTGCTATTTTTAATAAGCGTGATTTAAGTACCTACATTGCTACCCCACTAACCGATAAGCTGGGGTTTATTGGCCAGTTTCAATATACGCAATCACAAGAGAGCCTACAGCAATTAGGGCAAACACGACTACAGCAGCAAACCAATTATAACGGTTTAGTAAAACTAGATTATGCAGCAACCGCTAACGATGACTTCTCATTTAGCTTTTTATTTGCTCCTTATAAAGGTGATTACTTTGATGTAAATGCTAAAAACAGTGATTACAACATTGAAGGGGGAGGCAATAACGCATCACTTACTTGGCAAGCAGATAGGAGTTGGGCTTATATTAAAACCCAGCTTGGTTATAGCGATAGTCGCAACAGTAAAAACACCAGTTCGATACGTTATGCTTGGCTAAATATACCGGGTAAAGATTGGGGTAATATTGATGGCTCTATTACCAGTTTAGAAGGCGGCTTTGGCGATATAGAAAAGCGACAACAAACGGTCAGTTTAAAACAAGATTTCGAGCTTGCCAGTAAAACATGGCTGGGCGCTTATAGTAATTTATCGTTTGGTTATGAGTTAGCTCAGCAAAACTCAGTATTTGACCGCCTAGAAGATGCAATTGTATATAATGGCGCTATTGTGTCGCCGCAAATAGATTGTGCAGGTTATGCACTTGACTGTATTGAAACGCGTTTATATCAATCAGTGGCAGATATAGAAGCAAAACTTGGACACGCACTTGATTTATCAAATCCCGATGATTTTTTAATTTATCAAAATAACTTCGCTACAACAGGGCAGTATTTTCAATATCGCCAAATTACACCTAAATCAACAGCTAGTGTAAAGCTTAATCAATTGTCGGCTTATGTAGAAAATGAATTTGAATGGCAAAATTACAGTTTAAATTTAGGAGTGCGTTACGATTATAACGATTTTCTTAAAAACCATAATTTTGCCCCACGACTACGTGGCAGCGTATCGGTATTTAATGATCAAGGTAAAATAGTGCTCGGTGCTAATCGGTATTATGCAGACGACTCAATTAGTTATAAGCTAAACCAAGCCATGCAGCCTAGCTATACCGAAGTGCGGGCTATTTATCAGCAACAGCCACAGCAATGGCAAGCGCAGTTAAGCAACCGCGGCTATCGTTATGTTTACTCTGATTTAAAAACGCCGTTTAGTGATGAGCTGTCGGCTGCTTATCGTCATCAATTACTAGGCGGAACGCTGGAGTTAAAATGGCTGTATCGAGAGCAGCAAGATGCGGTTAACCGTGTAAAAGGCACTAACGATGTAGGCGAAGCCACTTTATTTGGTGCTAACTCGGGCAGTAGCCGGTATCAGCGTTATACCTTGTCTTGGATGGCAACTTACAATAATCAACATGTTGAATTTAATGTATCGCATGCAACTAATACCACCAGTCGCGAGCAATTTGATGGTGAACCGCGCTCTTTTAATGGCGATGGGGATGCTTTTTTAGATTTTTCGTATGATGATAATGAGTTGGTTTTTTTACGCTCTGATCATTACGATATTGCCGGAAGTACTAATAAAGCTAATTATTATTTAGTAACTCGACATGATATGGAGTTAGAAAAACAAGACTTTAACCGCCCTGTTATTGCCAATTTAAGTTGGGGTGGGCAGTGGGATAATTGGACGCTATCGGCCTACGCGCGTTACAACGGTGGGCAAGATGCTATTTACGCCACGGGCAAAACGCAATCTATTAAAGAAGCCAGTAATATTTGTGATGGATGTGCGCCAAATCGCCGTGAGTACCCTGTGTACCGTATTGAAAAACGCCCTGCATTTTGGCTGTTAAATACCAGTGTTAAATACACTGTGGCGGTAGCTAATAACTACCAAATAACTTTGAGCTTTGAGGCGGAAAACATCTTAAATAAACGTACCTATCAAATTAGCCCGTATAATACAGGCATTGAGTTAGGACGTCGGTTTTGGCTAGGGGCCAATATTAATTACTAACAGATTGAACTGTAAAGTATTTTTATTTCTCTAGTCAGGTGCAATTAACGGTGAAAGTAGCTACTAGAGATAGACTTATTATCCAGAGATCTGGTTATTTACTGTTATAGCTGTGGTTTAGCCCCGTAACTTGACACACATTTACTTAAAACACGATAAAAACTTATGCGCTTATTATTTATTAATATCTTATTTTTTGTTGCTACTTGGTTTAACTTAGCCAATGCAGATTCAATCGATTTTACTCAGTTACGTGAGCAATATTTAAAGCCGCAAGAACAGTGGCCTAAGCCCAATTTAGATGCAGATATTACCCATGCTGAAATTACACTTTTACCAGAGGTAACATTTCCTAAAAACAATCCATTTAGTGCCGCAAAAATGCGTTTAGGCGAGCAGTTATTTAACGACCCTAAACTATCTCGCTCTGGGCAAGTGGCTTGTGCGAGTTGTCACGATCGAGATTTAGGTTGGGCTGATGGCCGCAAACTTTCTTTTGGACACGATAGGTTAAATGGCAAGCGTAACGCACCAAGTATAGAAAATGCAGCATTTTGGCAGTCTTTATTTTGGGATGGACGCGCGCAAACTTTAGAGCAGCAGTCGTTAATGCCCGTTGAAGATCCCGTTGAAATGAACTTTACTATTGCAGAGCTAGAAGCGCGGATCAATCAAGATCAAGCTTATCAAAAAAAGTTTAACCAGGTATTTGGGCAAAGCGAAATAACCGCTACACGCATTGCCCAAGCTCTTGCTACCTACCAACGCACTATAGTGTCGCGCAATTCGGCCTTTGATTACTTTGTAAAGGCTGGTGAAACTCAAGATAAAAAATTAAAGCAACAGCTACAACAAAAACTCAGTGATCAAGCGTTGTGGGGGCTGCACTTATTTAGAACTAAAGCACGGTGTATTAATTGCCATTCTGGAGCGCTTTTTTCAGACAATAAATTTCATAATTTGGGGTTAACTTACTATAAACGAAAGCGTGAAGATCTTGGTCGTTATAATGTGACCAAAAACCCTGACGATATAGGCAAATTTAAAACTCCCAGCTTAAGAAATGTGATGAATAGTAAGCCGTGGATGCATAATGGTGTGTTTCCTTCTATTGCGGGTGTTTTAAATATTTATAATGCTGGTGGCTTTGTTTTTAATAAAGATCCTAACGATCCTTTGTCACCACAAACATCTAAAATACTGCAGCCTTTATCGTTAACGAGCAAAGAAAAAAAAGCTCTTGAGGCATTTTTACACTCTATTACTAGCGCTCCGGCTGCGGGTCCGCACAAAACGTTTATAGTACAAGAGCTAAATGAGGTATAACGTTTTAAGTTATTTAGAGAAGTTTATAAACATTATTTCTTAGCTATAAATGCAATACTAAACTTTTACTATTACCTTGTGCTTCTTGGGATCTTAGACAACACTTTAGCTAGTAATTTAACTAGCGAGTGCGTTATGCAAAAGGGTAAGCTTAAGTTTATTAACCGCTTTAAGGCTCATCTTGTTGTGTTGCTAAATTTAATTATATTAGCGGCAACTCGCTGGGTTGCTCATTTAGCAACCCGAGTAGCGTCATTGAAATCAAAGTTTAATGTAAAGCATAAAGTAGAGGCAGAAACAGCGCCTACTAATACTTTAGGTAATGATCGCCTTTTAAGTGAGAGTAGTACGGCAGCAGCTTATAATATATTTGCCCTGATCGAGTGTCATTGTCATTTTGATCCCAGTACTGATCTAGAAGCTAGTTTTAAAATTCTACTTGCAAAAAACTTACCTGCGTTAAACTATATTTCAGTTAAATTATTAAGTGCGGGTAACTTAGCGGTAACCATAAAGCATATTCCAATCATTAAGTTAGAGCTGTACATTGAGTGCTTAAATTTTTGTGCACTAACAATATGTAAAAAGCATCAAAAACACTTAACGGCAAAAAATGTAAAAATAGGCCTGTGTAATTACAGAGCAAGTGCTAATCAAACACTGGTTTATCAACAAGCAAAATCTGCGTTAACTTTATCGCAGCAAAGCCCATTACAGCATTGTCATCGCTTGGGAATAAGCCATAGCCGAGTAAATATATTTTCGAATAACCAAATAATAAAAAGCATTAAAAAAAATAAGTTTGTAATTTATTTTCAGCCTTTATTTGAGCTCGATAGTGGGCGTATTTTGCAACATGAAGTGTTGATTAGAGTACGCGGTGGCGCTAATGAGTTGCTGCTAGCTAATGCTGGCATTAATCAGCTAGATAATGATCAAGACGCATTTTTATTTGATCAAGCAATTATCATCAAAGTTAAAAAGCTATTACTAGCAGATACTTCAGCCGCAATTATTAGCATTAGCTTACATCCTAAAAATTGGTTTAACAAAGCGTTTTGGCAATGGCTAATAACGCAAGTAAGCGATTTTAAAATAGAGCATAAACTACAATTTGAAATAAATGCAGCAGACTTTTTTAAATATCAAATACGTTTACAAGGCGTATTAAAAATAATAACTAAGCTAAATTATCAGATTATTATTGATGGTATTAAAAGTAGTGACCATATTATTCAACTGGTTAATTATCCACAAGTTTTAGGAGTTAAATTAGCCTACGATTTAGTGCACTCAATAGAGGCAAGCACGCATCAACAAAGTTGTGTAAAAAACATTGTAAATGCGTGCCAGTTATTAAATATAGCGGTATTTGCTAGTGACGTAGAAACCAAACAAGAGCTACAAATGCTTACTATTTTAGGGGTAGATGCCGCGCAGGGGTTTTATTTTACGCAGTTGTTGCCTGATTTTACACAAACCGTATTTCATTAATTTTAAATAAGTCCTCTGTATTTTAAACCATCTAATCCTTGTAACCCACCCGTATGAACCGCAATAATTTTACTGCCTGGCGCAAAGTAGTCCTGCGCAATTAATTGCCACAAAGCATGCATCATTTTACCAGTATAAATAGGCTCCAATGGCAGTTGGTGCTCAGTTTTCATGTATTGGCAAAACTGCCAAAGTTCGGCAGAAAACTTACCATAACCACCACCATGAAAATCACATAATAATTGCCAATTAGTTTGTGAAGCGGCTTTAGGGCTAAGCGCTTTAATTTCATCGCGTAAATAGTCAGCTTGTTTTAGTACCGCAATTCCCAGTACCGTTGTATTAACTGAACTGCCTTCAATAAGCCCCGCTAAGGTGCCACCGCTTCCTGTGGGGCAAACTAAGTAGTCGTGCTTAGGTAAGCTCAGGGCAAGCTCTTTACAACCCTCAAGCGCCAGTTTATTTGTCCCACCTTCAGGTAAAATATAGGCATTAGGGAAACGCGATTGTAACTGCGCTAAATAATCGCTTTGGTTACGTTGTTTGTACTCTATACGTGTGATTGGGTGTAGCTGCATACCACATTGCTGTGCGAACAAAAGTGTAGGATTGTTAGGGTCTAGTTCTGGGCCGCGAATAATCCCGTGCGTTTTTATATTAAAAAACTTGCCAGCCGCCGCACACGCATGAATATGATTAGAAAAAGCACCACCAAAAGTGAGTAATTCAGTTTTTTTAAGCGCCTGCATCTGGGCTAAATTGTATTTAAGCTTTCGCCATTTATT
Source organism: Pseudoalteromonas sp. K222D (assembly GCF_017653575.1). Lineage (NCBI taxonomy): Bacteria > Pseudomonadati > Pseudomonadota > Gammaproteobacteria > Alteromonadales > Pseudoalteromonadaceae > Pseudoalteromonas > Pseudoalteromonas sp. K222D. The sequence continues at coordinate 49,598 of NZ_JAGGDL010000006.1, read as the reverse complement.
TCCACTTATGAGGGGGTGGAGTAGATCATCGCGCTTAACGCCTAAAAATATATTTTTGCGCTTTAATAAATCACTATCTATTTGTTGTATTTGGTTGTTTTCATTTATTTTAAGTTTATTTAACATTATTTGTGATAATCACTTGGCAAAGTAATGAAAATGTACGACAGTTAGTACATCGACTAATAATAATAGTAGCTATATGAAAAGAAAACTGTTTTCACTGTTTTCCTTGTTCAAGCGTAGTTTAGATAAAAATACAGTTGTGGGTGTAGCAACATATGCTAATACCGTTAATGCAGTCTGTTTAAAAAAACAGTATGGACACTGGAAAATACACAAATATCACAGTGTAGAGATCACTGAAAAACATGACTATACTGCTGCAATTACGCTATGTACGCAACAGGTTAGTAGTGATGTGTGCGCAGTGAACTTAGTTATTCCTCATTCTCTTTATCAAATTGTACAAATAGAAAAACCCGCACTAAGTGATGAAGAGATCATTCAATCGCTACCGTGGACAACGAAAGATCTAGTCGATATTGATCCTGAAAATATTGTTGCTGATTTTATTGATTATCCAATTACATTGCCGATGCAAAGTAAAAAAATGAACGTGTTTATTACCAGTAAGCTGCAGTTATTGCCGTTTATAGATAGTTTTAAGCAGGTAAAGCCTCTTTTACGCACTATGACATCAGAGGAAATGACTCTTGTAACTCTACTCGGCACGAGTAAAGACGCCCACATGCTCATTGTGCAGCATGCCAGCTTTGAGCCACGTATTTTAATTATTCGCGATGGGCAGCTATTACTTACTCGGCGTTTAAATGGCTTACTGGGTATGTCAGATAAAGATCAAAGCCAAGAGTTGGTAGAGGCATTTGGACTTGAAATTCAGCGTTCTATGGACTTTTTTGAGAGCCAGTTGAAGCAGCCACCTATTCGCAGTATTCAGCTACAGTGTGACGATTTGACGTCACTAACACTTAGAGCAGAGTTGGCTGAGTTTTTACAAGTTAAAGTGATTGATTTTAAACCAACCCTAGACCTAGCACAGCAATTAGAAACGCAATATTACTACGCATTGGGTGCGGCTTATCAATTAACTGAGCCGGAGTCTGTGATATGAAAACCCGGATTAACTTTTATCAAAAGTCCTTACGTGTAAGGCGTGATCCAGTATTACTGCAAAATATGCTAATACTGTGGGGTGGCGCGTTAATTATTATTGCTATTGTGTGGTCACTTTATGCCTACAAAGAACATGCAAACCATATACTTTTACAGCAAAGTAAAGTGCAGCTTAAGCAAGCTAAAACTCAGCTAGAAGTGGTAAAACAGCAACTTGCCGATAAACAAAATAAAACATTATTAATAAGTGAATTAAAAACACTACAGCAAGAAATACAGCATAAACAACAAGTGTTTAGCTACTTAGCGCAAACATCAGCACAATCTAAAACCGATTATGCCGAAGTAATGCGAGATTTAGCGCAATATCATGAATCGAATATTTGGCTTACCGAAATTCAGTTTATAGGCCAAAAAGTTACTTTGCATGGGCAAACCTTACAGTCTAAGTATTTACCCATTTGGTTTAGTAATTTAAAGCAATCCACTTTTTTTGCTGATAAAGAGTTCTCAGTGCTGGAGCTAGCTACTGAAGATGGGGTTAGCGAGTTTAACGTTGCCACCGACCTGAGCGGTAAGGGAGTTAAGCCATGAGCCAAAATAAAGAGAGCAAAAAAACAAGTTGGCCTACTTGGGTTAAGTATCAAGCGCAGTTTGCGGCATTGCAAAAACGTGAGAAGTACTTAACGCAGTTTGTTGGTTTGTTAATCATTATTTACTTAGGTTTGTTATTTTTTATTTTTCCACAGCAAGATGCAGTTAGTCGAATTGAGTCGCAGCAGCATTCAATATTGCAAGAGTTACAGCAAGCAAACGACCAACTTTCTATGTTAGAGCAGGCGCTTAGCCATAACTATACCCAAGTTTTACAACAGCAAATAGCGCAAGCAAAACAACAGCAGCAGCTCATTAATAAACAGCTTAATACCTTTAGCCAAGGGTTTATTGCTGCTAAAAAAGTGCCCGCGGTATTAAAAGACTTATTAATTAACAGCACCGAAGTGCAAGTTGTGAGTTTTAAAGTAAAGCCAGCTAAAGCAATTGATGTAGAAAAACTAGGGGAAAATGATACACAAACGCTATTTTTTGAACATCAAATGGTGCTTACCTTACACGGTAGTTACTTTAATTTAATGCAATATTTAGCTGCGTTAAAAAGTAATCAAAACAAATTATTAATTCAAGAGTTTAGCTATAAGGTACAGACGTATCCGCAAGCTGAGTTAACTTTGCAAATTGCTACGGTGAGCGCGAATGAAAAATTTATTGCGTTATAGTTTTTATATTTTAATGGTGTGCCTTGTCACACCTAGTGCCGCAGCGCAGCTACTGGATCCAACTAAGCCCGCAATGTTTATCAGTAATGGCGTAGTGGTTGCACAAAAAACGGAGTTTAAGCTGCAATCTATTATTAAAAATAGTACGGCATATAAAGCGATTATTTCAGGGCATCTATATAAAGCAGGCGATGCTATAGAGGGGTTTCGAGTGCTAAGTATCAACTCAAAACATGTTGTGTTAGCTAATGATGATAAGCAAATAAAATTAGAATTATATGACTATAAAATTAAAAAATAATTTATCTAGCCCATGGTTGGTGCTTTTATTATTACCGACGTTTTTAACTGCTTGCCATAGCTTTAAGCCGGGTAAAGAGCTTAAATCGCATATTGGACAAGAGTTTGCGGCCGATTCAGCTCAAGCTAAAACTATTGCGCCACTAGAGATGCCCAATGAATTAGCACAAAGCTTATTATCATCAATTAATAACGAGCAAAGTCTGAGTGATGACTTGGCTATAAAGCGTTTTGATGTGGCCGCTAATGACGTTGAGATGGGAGCATTTTTTGCAGGGCTAACCGACGGTACGCCTTTTAGCGTAGCAGTTCATCCTCAAGTAAGTGGCACTATTAGCCTTAATTTAAAAGGGGTTACATTTGATGAGGTGATTGCGGTTATTAAACGCATGTACCCGTTAGATATTGTAAACGAAGGGCGCATTGTGCAAGTGCTGCCCGCGATCATGCGCACCGAAACTATTCCTGTTAACTATTTAATGATGCAGCGCCATGGGCAGTCAACCGTGAGTGTCGTGGCCGGTGGTGTGAGCCAATTAGCACAAAATAGCGGTAGCTCCAGTGGTGGTTCAAGTAACAGTGGGCAACAAAATAATGAGTTTGGTGGTGGCAGTCAAAATTTAGATTTAAACGGTTCACGTATTCAAACAATTAATAAAAACGATTTTTGGCAAGAGCTAGAAGTAGCGCTTAAGTCGCTCATTGGTGCTAACGATGGCCGCTATGTTATCACCAGTCCTCAAGCCAGTTTAGTTACCGTAAATGCTTTGCCAAGTGAAATTAGCCAGCTAAAAGAATTTTTACGCCAAAGCCAAGAAAACCTGCAACGCCAAGTAATTCTTGAGGCAAAAATTATAGAAATAACGCTAAAAGATGAGTACCAGCAAGGGGTTAACTGGGAGCGTATATCAAGCGGTTTAGGCAGCAGTATATCCTTTGCAACTACTGCAGGTAATTTTGGTAATAACCTTTCAGCATCGCTTGGCGGGGTATCGTCGTTAACTATTGAACGCGGCGATTTTAACGGCGTGATTAATTTATTGGAAACCCAAGGCGACGTACAAATGTTGTCAAATCCTAGGGTTACAGCCACTAATAATCAAAAAGCAGTGATAAAAGTAGGTCAGGACGAGTATTTTGTTACTAATGTGTCGAGCACCACAGTAACCGGAACCTCAACCACCACTTCGCCTGAAATTGACTTAACGCCGTTTTTTTCGGGGATTGCTTTAGATGTTACGCCACAAATAGATAAGTATGGCTCGGTTATTTTGCATGTCCATCCGTCGGTAACCGAAACCCAAGAGCAGCTAAAGGTAATTACCTTAGATGACCAACGCTTTGAGTTGCCGCTTGCGCAAAGCAATATTAGAGAGTCAGACACTGTTATTCGCGCTCAAAGCGGTGAAATAGTGGTTATTGGTGGCTTAATGCAAACCTCAACGCAGGACGAAGAAACCAAAACACCTATTCTTGGCGATATTCCCATATTTGGTAATTTATTTAAAAACATACGTAAACGCCAAGAGAAAAAAGAACTTATTATTTTGATCCGCCCAACAGTGGTTATGCCCGACACTTGGAAAAAGCAGCAAGCCGAAAGCCGTCAGCTTTTAGACACTTGGTATAAGAACTAATTATGTATTTAAGCTTTTTTAACCTAAGTGAAATGCCTTTCACCTTAACCCCTAACACCGAGTTCTTTTGTGCGCTTGCGCCGCATCATGAGGCAATGCAAGTGCTTACAACTGCAATAGCAATGGGTGAGGGGTTTATTAAAGTGACCGGTGAGGTTGGTACAGGTAAAACCTTACTGTGTAGGAAGTTACTTAATCATATTGAGCATGACTACACAGTTGCTTATTTACCTAACTCATATTTAAGCCCAGAAGAGTTACGCTGGGCGCTGGCTATAGAGCTGGGAATGGACGTAGACAAAGCGTTAGATCAGCAAGCGCTAAGCCAGCTTATAAACCATCACTTATTGAGCTTACAAAGCGACAACAAGCGGGTGGTTTTACTAATAGACGAAGCGCAATGTTTGAGCTGGGAGACCTTAGAAGCGTTACGACTATTTACCAATTTAGAAACCGAAAGTGAAAAATTGATTCAGGTGGTGCTTTTTGGACAACCCGAGCTTGATGAAAAACTAGCCAATAATAAGGTAAGGCAATTACGCCAACGAATTAGCTTTTCGTATGCGTTAAGACCAATGACAGCAGCAGAGGTTATTTATTATATAAACCACCGGCTACAAGTGGCGGGTTTTAATCAGCCCCCTTTATTTAATAATCGGATGGGGTTAAAAATTGCACGTGCGAGTAGAGGCATTCCACGTTTGGTTAATATTTTATGCCACAAAGCGTTATTGCAAGCTTATGGAGAGGGCTTAAATGCAATAACTACGCGCCATATTCAGCTGGCAATAAAAGATACCGAAGATTGTGCTAAATACAGAGTGGGTTATTACTGGAGCTATAGTGCTATTACGATAAGTGTTATCGCTATTGCTGCAATTTGGGTATGGAGGCAGTGGCTATGAGCGTTATTAATAATATGCTAAAAAATATTGAACAGCGCGAGGCCAAGCAAGTTACCCAGCAGCACGCGGTTGGTGTAAATGTTACCCCAGTGTACGACCTACAAAATTTAGTATTTAAAGCGCTGGTGATTGCCACTGTAATAAGCATAGTTATTGCTGCTTATTTACTTTTACCGGCAGCGGCGAGCAATAAGCCAGCACAGGATGAATTATCGGTTACGCTAACCTCGGCATTACCACCAGAAGAAGTAAAAGCAGGGGCAACGGCTAAAAAAAGTGTAGCTAACACGATTATTGTGACTGACGAAATAGCAAAAAATAGTAATGTGCAGCCAGAAATTGCGACTGTTTTAAATACCCAACCTGGCGTTAAAGTAGCGAATGTTGTTGGCAAAGCAGCCCCGCAAAATATTGATGAGGCTGAGCAGTTATTAGTAAATAAATTAATAAATGATGCCGCCGCTGTTAATAACTCTCAGCCACAAGCGTTAAGTGAAAGTAAGGACGTAACTGCAGCTAATAAAAATGTACCCGCTGTGGCGGCTGTTGTGAGTAGTTTGCCAAATATTGAGCCAAGCCTTGAGCCAAACCTTAAAGTATCTAAAGCTAAGCCAGCTAACGTAATGATTAAAAGCTCATCTAAAACTAAATCTCAGCAAGTATTAATTGCTGAGCAATTGCTTGCGGCTAAGCAAGCAATACAGTTTGGTTTGTATAGTGAAGCAATAAGCGACCTGAATAATATTTTAGCGCAATCAAAGCAGCATATAGAAGCGAGAAACTTACTCGCGGCAACTTATTTTAAGCAGCAAGATATAAGCTCAGCGCAACAGGTTTTACAAGCGGGTATAAGTCAAAATCCTGATGTATTGCAATGGCGTATTATGCTTAGCAAAATTCTAATCATGCAGCAGCAGTACGACGATGTATTAAAACTACTCAGTGATGATTTTGAAACACAAGCAAACTTTGAATTTTGGGTGCTACAAGGTACGGCTGCACAAAGTGCCAACCAGCATAATAAAGCCCTTAATAGCTTTAAGCAGTTAACTAAATTACAGCCCAGTCAAGCTAAGTGGTGGCTAGCGTTAGCAACCTCTAAAGATGCATTAGGCGAGTACCCCGATGCTAAGCATTTATATAAAGTAGCACTTGATTTAGGGGGGTTAAATACAGCCATGACCCAGCATGCATTACAGCGTTTAGTAGCGCTGAAGGAGGCCGTATGAGACCTAGTTTAAAAATGCGTTTAGGGGATTTACTTGTTCATGAGCATATGATCACCGAAGCACAGTTAAGTGAAGCCTTAAATGTTCAAGCGGCTACGGGTCGTAAACTGGGCTCTACCCTAATCACACTTGAATTTATTAGTGAACCACAATTACTACGCTTTTTAGCGCAGCAGCTTAAAGTTCCTTTTTTAGATATTTCGCAGCGTAGAATATCACCGGATGTATCTAAGCTTTTATCAGAAGTGTACGCACGGCGCTACCGAGCGTTAGTTATTGAAGACAACGGCGACTCAGTTTTAGTTGGGATGAGCGATCCTGCTGACCTAAGAGGGTTAGATCAACTTGCTCCTATACTCGCCCCAAAGCGAATAGAATTAGCGGTTGTGCAAGAAAGCCAAATAATGGCGGCATTTGACAACGTATACCGTCGTACAGAAGAGATCACTAGTTTTGCAGAGCAATTACACGAAGAATACCAAGATGTAGAAGAATTCGATCTTAATTCACTCGGTGACGAAACATCCGATGCTACCGTGGTTAAGTTGCTGCAATCTATTTTTGAAGATGCGGTGCAAGTACGTGCCTCAGATATTCATATTGAGCCCGATGAAGGCTTATTACGTATTCGCCAGCGGGTTGATGGCGTACTGCAAGAGCATACCTTAAATCAGGTGAAAATAGCCTCAGCTTTAGTACTGCGTTTAAAGTTAATGTCGGGGTTAGATATTTCAGAAAAGCGCCTGCCACAAGACGGCCGCTTTAATATTAAAGTGCGTAGCCACAGTATAGATGTACGACTCTCGACCATGCCGATTCAACATGGCGAATCTGTAGTGATGCGCTTGCTCGATCAATCAGCCGGGTTATTATCGTTAGATGAAACCGGTATGCCGGCACATATTTTAAAACGGGTGCGCAGTATTATTAAACGCCCCCATGGCATGGTATTGGTAACAGGGCCAACTGGCTCGGGTAAAACCACCACTTTGTATGGAGCGTTAAGCGAGCTTAATCAACAAGAAAGTAAAATTATTACCGTAGAGGATCCGGTTGAATACCGAATTGGGCGTATAAACCAAGTACAGATAAATAATAAAATAGGCTTAAGTTTTGCGAGTATTTTACGTACCGCATTACGACAAGATCCCGACATTATTATGGTCGGCGAAATGCGTGACCAAGAAACCGTTGATATAGGCTTAAGAGCTGCATTAACCGGTCACTTAGTGTTATCTACATTACATACTAACGATGCCATTACTAGTGCAATGCGCCTTATAGATATGGGAGCTCCTGCCTATTTAGTCGCAAGCTCGTTGCGTGCCATTATTGCTCAGCGCCTTGTTAGGCGTGTATGCAGCGATTGTAAATCGCCGTATCAACCAGATCATCAAGAAAGCAGTTGGTTAAAGTACCTTGGCGAAAATACAACAGATACACAGTTTTATAAAGGACAAGGCTGTACTGCGTGTAATCATAGTGGTTATAAGGGGCGAGTAGGCATTTTTGAACTACTGGAAATGGATGATGCAATGATGGATGCCTTGCGTATAAATGACACGCAAGGCTTTGCTAAAGCGGCTAAAAATAGCGCTAACTTTATTCCGCTTTCTGCTATGGCACTTAATTATGCAAAACAAGGTATCACTTCTTTAGATGAAGTATTTAAGGTTGCAGAATACATCCCCGAAATAGTCGGAGGTGATGATGCAGCTATATAGCTATAAAGCAAAAGATGCCAAAGGAGTGTTAGTTAAAGGTCAGCTTGAAGCGAGTAGCCAGGCAGGCGTTGCTGATAACTTAATGAAGCGTCAATTTATTCCTATTTCAATTGCGCTGGTTGAAACTAAAAATAACATTAAAGTTTTTGACAATTTATTTAATGAAAAAATAGGCCTAGAAGACATGATTATGTTTTCTCGGCAAATGTATTCATTGTTAAAAGCGGGTATTCCTATTATTAGAGCCATGGTTGGTTTGGCGGATACCACCCAAAATAAAGCCTTTAAACAGGTGTTAATGGAAGTAACCAAGCAGCTAGAGCAAGGCCGTGACCTATCAAGCGCAATGTCGATGCACAATAAAGTATTTAGTCGTTTAACTATTTCTATGGTGATGGTTGGCGAAGGTGCTGGGCGTTTAGAAGATGCGTTTTATCAACTTGCTATTTATTTTGAAAAAGAACAAGAAACCCGCAAGCGTATAAAAGCGGCAATGCGTTATCCCACGTTTGTAATTTGTGCGTTGGTGGGAGCCATGATCATTTTAAATATTTTTGTTATTCCGACCTTTGCCAGCATGTTCGCTAAATTTAATGCTGATCTGCCTTTAATGACGCAAATATTAATAGCAACAAGCAACTTTCTTGTGAATTACTGGTGGTTATTAATTTTAATGCTGGTGGGCGCAATAATTGGCTTTAAGCGTTATTTAAATACCGTAACAGGGCGTTATAAGTGGGATAAATATAAGCTAAAAATTCCCTTTGTTGGCGATATTCTACAGCGTACTTTATTAGCACGTTATAGCCAATGTTTGTCAATGGTGCTGCGCTCTGGTGTGCCTATGACCACCGGATTATCGCTCACCGCGCACGCTGTAGATAATAGTTATATGGAAAAAGCCATTATTACCATGCGCCAAGATATAGAAAAAGGCGACAGTTTACTCAGGGTTTCAAGAGCCAGTGAGTTATTTTCTCAACTTGTACTGCAAATGGTTGCTGTGGGCGAAGAAACAGGTCGAGTTGATGAGTTACTCCAAGAAGCCGCAGATTATTATGAGCGTGAAGTTGATTATGACTTACGCAGCTTAACCGCCAAAATAGAGCCTATATTAACGGTGTTTGTGGCAATTATGGTGCTTATTTTAGCTTTAGGTATTTTTATGCCGATGTGGAATATGATGTCAGCGATTAAAGGTAATTAAAGTGAAGACAATAATTACTTGCTCAAAAGGCTTTAGTTTATTTGAGTTGATAATTGTTGTTGTGTTACTGGCTGTAATTTTAAGTTTTGCTATACCTAGGTATATAGATATTAAAAATCAGGCACATAGTGCAAATGTTGATGCAGTAGCTACAAGCTTTATGTCAGCGGTAGGTTTGGTGCGCGGGCAATGGGAATTGAATGGGCGACCCAAGGGGTTATTAAATAAAACGTTTGTTAATTATGGAGGAGTAATTGTTGGTGTCGATGGATTGATGGGGACACCAACAAGTGATGAAACTGAAAAATGGGATACTCGGGCACATGCTATTAATGCAATTAAATGTCGCCAGGTGTTAAATGTAATTTTACAAAATGCACCCAGCAGCACACTAAATACTGAGGAGTTAAGTTTAAAAGAGGTTAGTTTTTTAGTTAGATATAACGCAGCTAATACGCAATGTATCTATTATTCAACGCACACTCTTAGCCCTCAAAACATACCTACAAATGGTGCAATAGCATCAGCAACAGTGGGTTTTTCGTACTTACCTAAAACAGGCAAAGTACATATATTTAAAAATTAAGTAATTATTAAAAAAGAGGCTTACTTATGAAAACACAATCATTAAAAAATCAACCTTTGAATAAGCAAGCAGGTTTTACGCTTGTTGAGTTAATTATTGTTATTGTTATTTTAGGAATTTTAGCAGTAGTAGCAGCACCGCGCTTTTTAAACCTGCAAGGTGATGCGAACGCATCTACGCTAGAAGGACTACAGGGATCAATTCGCAGTGGCATGAATATAGTTAACGGTAAGTCGATTATTGCCAGTGAGCAAAAAGAAGCGACAGCAACTGTTGCAGTAGATACTGGAGATGTAGCAACTGTATACGGTTACCCTGCAGCGACACAGGCAGCGTTTGAAGCATTTTTAGATGTAAAATTTGCGGCTGATAACACTGCCGATTTTAATCTTGATGATTCAGCAGGGGATGGCACATTAATTATTTATCCAAATAGTTATGTAAAAACTGACGACTGTCGTATTGATTATAAACAAGCAACAGCTGCAGTTACAACAACAGCACCAATTAAAACCGTTGTTACAGCGCCTGTAGTTACTTTAGTGACAGATGGCTGTTAATTACATAAATGATCAGCAGTGGTAAGCAACAGCGCGGGTTTACCCTCGTTGAATTAATTATTACTTTAATTATTTTGGGAATACTGTCGGTAACGGCAGTTCCCAAATTTTTAGGTAGTTCAACCGAGGATGCGTACTCGTATCGAGACCGCACATTAAATGCACTGCGAACAGTGCAGTTACGTGCCATGCAAAATACGGCGACCACAAGCTGTCATAAGCTTTACATTACAAGTAGGTTAATTGCAGGACCAACCCCTGATACCTGCTCAGGAGGGGCCGATATAAACAACAGTGATCACCTAGTAATACAAATTAATAGCCAAAGAAGTGATATTACCTTTAACGCATTAGACAGTAACGGTAATGTGTTTACCCAAGTTAACTTTGATCCCCTTGGCAGGGTTGATCAAAACTGCACAACGCAATGTCGAATAGATATAGGATTAGCCGCGGTATGTATTAGCGGTGAAGGGCTTATTTATGCCTGCCCTTAAACATAGGGGCTTTACCTTAATAGAGTTAATTGTTGGTATTGTGATGTTTGCAATCGCGCTGAGTATTATTGCTGCACTTATTGCCCCTCAAGCTCAAAAAAGTGCTGAGCCTATTGTGGCATTACGTGCTTCGGAGTTTGGGCAATCACTCATGAACGAAATTCAAAGTAAATCGTTTGATGAGTATAGTGAGCGAAGCGCTCCTTTTAGGCGTTGCGGCGAAATATCTTTAGGCGCAAAGGCTTGTACCGCAGCGGCAGACTTAGGCCCAGATAATTCAGAAACACGTACCAGTTATAACGATGTTGACGACTATATAGCACTTTCGGGGCAACCAATAACCAATAGTTTAGGTGTTTTATTACCGCAATATAGTGGCTTTAGTTTGGTTGTTAAAGTGCAGTACGACAGTGATTTTAATGATGCCACTAGTAATGATGGCACCACTTTTAAGCGCATTACTATAGAGGTTACTTCACCTCTGGGTGAGGTATACGGCTTTAGTGCTTATAAAGGGAATTATTAATGCATAGCATAACGCGACAATACGCATTTACCTTAATTGAGCTATTACTGGTAATGGTAATTTTAGGTATTTTAGCCGTTAGTGCATTTTCGTTTATTGGCGCAGGTGTAAGTATTTACGCTCAAGGCGTGGAGCGTCAAGAAGCAGTAGCGCAAGCGCGGTTTTTAATAACACGCATTAGTAAAGAGCTACGCCATGCAGCACCTAATTCACTTAGGTTAAGCTGTGATAACGACAGTAAAGGGGCGTGTAATACTCATCAGTGCCTTGAATTTACCCCTTTTTTATCAGCTACTCATTATACTAATTATTTACCGACTACAGCCCCGTTTAATATTACCGCAGTTGATTTTGAGCTTAATAACTTAACTAAACCGCAAGCGGGTAACTGGGCAGCAGTTTATCCATTAAATAGCGATGATATATATAACGAAAACAATCATAAACGCTTACAAGTTTTAGCATTTAATAACACGGCAGGAAATGCTATTGATCAGTGGCAATTTAGTAAAGCATTTGCAGCAGAATCACCCAGTAAGCGATTATATTTATTAGCTGAACCAGTTAGTTTTTGCGTAGAAGGGCGGTTTTTATATCGCTATACAAATTATGCTTTTAATAGCGCCCAGTCAGATGCGCCTAGCTTACAAGTAACCCCCGGTGTTAAGCGAGATTTATTGGGGATTTATATTGCAAATAACCTAGCAAGCAACTTGTTTTTTACCATAGAGCCGGTGGCCTTACAGCGAAATGCTGTACTTAATGTTAATGCACAAATGCGCTTTAACGAAGCCGAAGTAATGAACTTTAACCATGAGGTGCATGTGCCAAATGTACCTTAATAATTATCAGCAAATTACCCGCTCACCCACAAAGCAACAAGGTAACTTAATTGTTGTGTGTTTAGTGATTATTGTTGCCTTATTAGCACTTGGCTTAGCATTAGTTAAAGTGCTGAGCGGGGCCGCGCAGCAAAATACTATAGAGTATTATGGCGCGCGAGCATATATGGCTGCGCAAAGTGGTTTAGAAAGTGGTTTAACCGAATTATTTCCGCTTAATAGCGCTGCACAAAATTGTGCCTCAGTTACTACAAGCCGAACCTTTAAAACAAATTATTTATCGTTTTGTGATGTATCTATTAGCTGTACAGAGTACCTGGATTTACCCGATAGCAGTGCGCGCTCGGGAACGGTTAATATTTATTATTTACAAAGTAGTGCTACTTGTGCGCCAATTGATTGCTCATTGGGGGATGCATGTAGAAAAGATTACTGGCAAACGCAACGCACATTAAGTGTAGAGGCTAAAACGTTACCATGATAAAAAACACTTTCGTACTGATATGCTTAGCAGCATTTTTATTTAGTAATAACAGCAATGCTGCAGCACCTAAAATTGAAGGGCGTTTTATTGAATTACAAAATACCTACACATCACCGGTATGGACAAAGGTTAATTTCCAGCAGCAATATATAACTCCTCCAGCTGTTTTTATGCTTTCAACTAACCAAGGTGGTAATCCAGCAATTATTCGAGTTAAAAATATCACCACTACCGGGTTTGAAGCGCTTCCTTTGGAGCCCTCCGGTGAGGATGGTGCGCATATTAATATGGGCGCACATTATTTAGCGGTGGAATACGGGGTTCATGAGTTCCCCGATGGCACCATTATGGAAGTAGGGAGCACCGATTTACAGCTAGAGGTACAATATGGTGCCAAATCTGGTTTTTCTCCATTTACTCCAAAGGGCTATAAGCCGCTTACTTTTTCCCATTCGTTTACCCAGCGGCCAAATTTATTTCATTCACTACAAACGCTTAATAGCTTAGATAGTAACCCTCCAGCACAAGCTTTGGTGCCCTTTTTAACTATTGCGGTAGAAACAGCCTCGTTATCTACCAGCGGAGTAAATATTGCGCTAGAAGCTTCTGAAACGGCATTCGGTATAATTAAAAGCGAAAAAGTAGCATATTTAGCGGTAGAGCCAGGGGCTAATCGCTCATTCACAGATGATAATGACGTGGAAGTTATTTGGGAGAGCTTTTTTACTGGTTTTGCTGTAGATGGTTGGAACGATGGATGTAATTATTTTAATTTTATTAATCGTTATTCGCAATCGCCTTTAGTTGTTGCAAGTAAAAACTCGCGTGTAGGGGACGATGGTGGCTGGTTGCGAAGTTGCAACTTAAGAGCTAACCGAGTCGGGTTGGTGGTCGATGAAGACCGAGATGGCGATAATGAGCGCTCTCACCCTAAAGAAGAAGTATCTATTTTAGCCATGACTAGTTCGTTTGTTTCTAGCGGCGAAATTTTAAGTTGTGACACCTTATTTCCAGGCGCGCTATCTACTTATAATGATGGTTTGGTGCAGTTAGTCCAAGGCGTTAAAGTAACAGACAATAACGCGCAATTTATTACGACTACTAATTTAACGTCTTTGGCACTAACTGATCCTGCGTTATGTAACGCTCAAGCTTGTTTAGCAAGTGGCAATAACTCTTTAACACCTAGCCAGGCAGCTCAAGTACCTACAGTGGCTAACGATGGCAGCTCTGTGGCACCAGTACCAGCCTCTTTAGCAGGAGATTATTTTTATGATGAGTTGCAGCTTGCTATGTTGGAAACAGAATACAGAGTAACGGCTCCTACGCGTATTTTTTTAAAAAACACGAGTTCGTTACTCTCAACCTCATTTTTAAATATAGGTAAAACCAATATAGTAGTAGATTCGGGAGCGTATCTTGCTATTTATGTTGATGGTGCAATTGCGATTGCCGCCAATGCCAATATAGCTGCTTATATTGTTGCTACCGGCGAGGTAAGAATAGCGCAAAATGTAACATACGAAGGCTCTATTACCTCAGGCACACAAATTATTACCGAGGGTAGCTCTACTTTCGATGCCATACCAGTACCAGATAATATTCCAGGCTTTTGTGGTATTTATAAACCTATATTGCTAGATCATTATCGAATATCAATGAGTGATAACCAAGGACTGACTTGCCAAGCTAAAGATATGGCTTTAACCGCCTGCGCAAATGATACTTGCGATGTTTTGTTTGATCAGCCATCAAGCTTAAATTTATCGCCAGATAATAGTGGTAAGCAGAGCTGGGTAACCGGTGAGAACATCAGCTTTACTGGTACTACTAATATACAGTTTGCAAAACGTACCACTGGCAGTGCCACAATTGGTTATAACACAGCAGATCCATCTGCGCCGTTACGTTGTTATATTGGCGGTAAAAATGTTGGTTTAAGTGGCTGTAAAGTGGTGTTTTCGGACGCGGGTTTTATTTTTAAAAATGAAAGCGATAACAATACAACAATTCCTACCCAACTATCAGGTAAACCTTCAAATACAGGATTTAATGCAAAAGCATTAGCAATTCAAGCTGTAAAAACGAATACCGCCACGGGGGCATGTGAAGCAGCGTTTCCTGTGGGGGCAGAAGTTGCTTTAGATTTAGCCTATACCTGTAGCGCAGGAGTAAGTTGCTCTGATCCGGTGCAGCTTAGCAATAATAATAAAGTATACGCGATTGAACAAAGTTATAAATCAGTGCCATTACAGTTTGATGATGAGTCTAAAGCGCAAATAGTAATAAATTACCCCGATGCAGCACAGCTTAGCCTTAATGCTAAAACTAATTTAATACTGGATCCGATTACTAACTTGTCGGTTAATTTAACCGGTAGCTCTAACGAGTATGTAGTAAAACCTTTTGGCTTGGCTATGAGCTTACCCAATGATGGGTTTGCAACAGATGCCGCGGGTAGCTTGTTTAAATTAACCGGAGAGACATTTGATTTAAAAATGAATGCGGTGCAATGGCGTGCAGGTCAAGACAACAACAACGATGGCTACCCCGATAACTACAGTGAGATTACTAACAACCCTATTGCTAAACATTTTATTAATGAGCAACCTTTAGTAACAGCGCAATTAAAGCTGCCCATAGCAGGTACTTCTGGAACACTTGCAGTCGTCAACACTGTTGCATTTAAAGATACAGGTAGTTTAAGTGAGTCAATTTCACAATATAGTTATGACCAAGTAGGGATTATTGATTTAATTGCTGGGCTAAACGATGGCGATTACTTTAGTGCGGGTGATGTTAAAGGCGAGCTTTATAATGTAGGCCGTTTTGCGCCATCGCAATTTAAAATAATAGGAGTGCAAGCTGCGGCCCAGTGTACTGATTATGGGAGTAATTTAACCTACCTCGAACAGCCATTTGAACTTGGCTTTACAGTGCAAGCACAAAACCAAAATAATCAGCTAATGAGTAATTACAGGGCTGGGTTTGATAAGTCGGTAGTGCAAGTTAGTGCTGAAAATAATGAAGCGGGTAATTACGTGCCAGCAAGTAGCTTTGCCAGTCGCCTAGTTAATTTAGGTGAAAACAATTGGGGCGATACCAATGACGGGCAATGGCAGATGAATCAAAGCAATGTTACCTTAAAAAGGCTAGGAGTTGATCAACCCGATGGCCCATTTGCTATGGTTAATTTAATGGCCACACTTACAAATATTGAGCGCGCTACATTAATTGATGCAAACGACAGCCCTAATACACAGGTAACCTGTAGCACTAATTGCAACAGCGTACGACTAAACAGTGTGCCTATTGAGTTTAGGTTTGGCCGCTTAGTGTTAGGTAATAATGCAGGCTCAGATTTAGATCGATTACTCATCCCCATGGAGTCTCAATATTGGGATGGCAATGGGTTTGTAGTAAACAGCAATGACAACTGTAGTGTATTTCAACACCCTAAATTAAGCCAAGTATTGCCAGCTAGCCCAGTATTAACATATGAGTATGGTAATGGTGCAGCAGGGAAGTTAGAGGCGGGAGGATATCCAGTAAATAACGGTATTTATGCAAAGCCTAATGGCTCAGGAACATTCACTTTAGAATATAATACCTATGACTGGCTAAAATGGGATTGGCAAGGTGACCAATCTCAGCTGAATCCTTATGCTATTTTACAATTTGGCCACTTTCGAGGGAATGATCGGGTTATTTACTGGCGTGAAACACGTGAATAGTTGTAAACTTAGATAATAATTGAACAAAGCTTGTGTTTTGTGCTTCAAGTACATAGCATAAGGCTTTATTTTAGAAAAATAATAACGACCAAATAATTGCCGCTTTTTGGGACTGAATATATGCGAATTACTCCTTTATCTCTGTTAATTTCAGCTAGTTTGTTGGCTAGTAGTGCATTTGCACAAGACACAGCAACAGTAACTGGAATTGAATCTGAGATTAGTACAAAACAGATCGACTATGACAAATCTACAACAATACTTGATAAACATTTAAAAGAAGAAAGCCAACTGCAAACCCAGTTGCAACTTTTGCGTTCACGTTCAACCGAGTTAGATAAAGAAAAAAACCAAGCACTCGACGCGATGAATGAAATGTACCGTCGTTTAATTGATGAACCTAGTATTAATATAACCGCAGCTCAGGCGCGTTATCAAAAGGCTGTGGCCGATCACAAGCAAAATAAAGATGATATTTCTATGCAGTTGGCGGCAATTGCATCCCACCGTAAAGATATAGAGCAAATTCGTGTTGCTAAACACACGCTTTTAAACACTTTAGAGAGCTTAAAAGAGCAGTTAACTACCGCCAGAGTAGAGCGTTTACGTAACGAATTTACCCGCGAAGGCACGTTAGAGGTTAATCACACAATTAATTGTAAGCGTACCGAAACACTTGCAGCGTGTGAGCAACGCGGACAGCAAATGGGGTTACAAAAAGCGACTAAGCGTTTTGTTGACCAAATATTTGCTAACTTAACTGAAGAGCGTTTAGTTGAACCCAAACGTAATTTGGCCGGTGCTCAGGTACAAATTTTAAGTAGTCATGTGGTAAAAAGTGCATTTAGTGGCCAAGGCAATTATAACGTTAATTTAAGCGTTACTATGCGTGGTGAAGTTAACAGTAGCCGTTTATGTAACTTATTAAGCATTGATAACCGCTACTGCTCTGAGTACGGCACGCCCATGGCGGCAACATATCAGCCTACTTACAGTACAACTTTTTCAGATAGTCAGTTAACATTCAGTAAGCACGCGGATAATGGCAACGTTTCGGCGGCTCGTTTAAACGAGCAACCAGTGCGTGATTATGCAGTAAAGCCTATGGTAACAAACAGCTCGGTTATTGCTAATAACGATAAAAACCAAGCAGTAGAATTAACGCTACGCTCAAACGTATACGACGACGAAGTGTTTATTGATGGGGTTAGCTTTGGCTCAACCCGCTTAGTAACCCGCTTACCGCGAGGTGTGCACAATATTGAAGTGCGCAAGCTTGGTTATAAGCCTTATCAGGTACGTGTTGATTTAAATAAAGCACAAACCGTGCATGCCAATTTAGTAAAAAAGTCAGAGTCGATTGCTGCACCGACATACACGCGTGAGCAACCTGAGCAAACAACTCGTAAAGTGAGTGACAACATCAGCGTATTAAACGCTAATGTAAAAACTTCAGTAGTTGTTATTCCGGCAGGTAAATTTAAAATGGGCGATATTAATGGCAATGGTTTAGCCAATGAGCGCCCAGTTGTTGAAAAAGTAATTGCCAACTCTTTTGCTATGCAAAGCAAAGAAGTGACAGTAGGTGAGTATGAGCAGTTTGCTGCTAATACAGGCTACAAAACCCAAGCCGAGCAAGGTAAAGGCTGCGCCTATTATTTAAATGGCGAACCCGTATGGGAAGCTAATTTAAATTGGCGTAATCCTGGGTTTGAGCAAACAAGTGATTTTCCGGCTGTTTGTTTAACTTATAGCGACGCTAAAGCGTATGCTGATTGGTTGTCAGGGCAAACAGGTCAACAGTTTCGTTTACCTAATGAGGTTGAGTGGGAATACGCTGCACGCGCAGGTAGTCAAACAGAATACCCTTGGGGTAACGATATTGGTAAAAATTTAGCGAATTGTGGCTGGTGTGGTAGTCAATGGTCAAACAAGAGTGCTGCACCGGTAGGATCATTTTCTCCTAATGCATTTGGTTTATACGATACCGTAGGCAATGTATGGGAATGGACTAACAAAAACTCGGGTGAGTCGGATGTTGCGGTTAGAGGTGGAGCGTGGAATTTTGCGCCTAGCCTTGCACGTGCCTCAACGCGATTAATATTAGCGCCCGACTTTAGAGCTAACTACATAGGTTTTCGCTTAGTTCGCGAACGATAAATAGGAAGCTTTGCTTCCTTTTTTAACTAAATTACAAAGGCAGCTGTGCTTAATATCGCTCATTATATTAGCGTATTAAAGTGAAAGCAGCTTAAATAAGAACGTATTTCAAAGGTCATCCAGCCTCATGTTTAAAAAACTCCGTGGTATTTTTTCAAACGATCTATCGATCGACTTGGGTACAGCCAATACCCTCATTTATGTAAAAGAAGAAGGCATAGTACTTAACGAACCATCAGTGGTTGCTATTCGTCAAGAGCGTGCTGGTGGGCCTAAAAGCGTTGCTTCAGTAGGTACTGAAGCAAAGCAGATGTTAGGCCGTACGCCTGGTAACATTAAAGCTATTCGACCAATGAAAGACGGCGTAATTGCCGATTTTTATGTTACCGAAAAAATGTTACAGCATTTTATTAAGCAAGTGCATAACAATAACTTTATGCGTCCAAGTCCACGTGTACTTATATGTGTGCCTTGTGGGGCAACCCAAGTAGAAAAACGTGCAATACGTGAATCTGCAATGGGAGCGGGTGCTCGCGAAGTGTATTTAATTGAAGAGCCAATGGCTGCGGCAATTGGTGCAGGTTTACCGGTATCAGAAGCCACAGGTTCTATGGTTGTTGATATTGGTGGCGGTACTACCGAAGTGGCTATTATTTCGTTAAACGGCGTAGTTTACTCCTCGTCGGTACGTATTGGTGGCGATAAGTTTGACGAGGCAATTATTAATTATGTGCGTCGTAACTTTGGTAGCCTAATAGGCGAAGCTACTGCTGAAAATATTAAGCATCAAATTGGTTCTGCTTTTAAAACCGATGAACCAATCGAAATTGAAGTGCGTGGCCGTAATTTAGCCGAAGGCGTACCGCGCTCATTTATATTAAACTCGCACGAAATTCTTGAAGCGCTACAAGAGCCATTAATGGGAATTGTTAGTGCTGTAATGGTTGCCCTTGAGCAATCACCGCCAGAGCTAGCGTCAGATATTTCAGCGCACGGTATGGTGTTAACCGGTGGTGGTGCATTACTAAAAGATTTAGATCGTTTATTAATGGAAGAGACTGGTATTCCAGTTGTGGTTGCTGATGATCCGCTTACATGTGTTGCCCGTGGTGGTGGTAAAGCGCTTGAAATGATAGACGTGCACGGCGGTGATGTATTTAGTTACGACTAATGAAATCAATGTTCGCACAAACCGTTTCCTTGCAACTGCGACTCTTTGTCGCAGTGCTTTTGAGTGTCATACTGATTATTGGCGATAAGTACACCGAAGGTGGAACAAACGTTCGTACTAGTTTAAATACACTGGTTAGCCCATTAATTTATGTGGCTAATTTACCCTACGAAGTATTTAGCTTTGGTGCAAAAAGCTTACATACCCGCGATCAATTACTTACCGAAAATGAAGCGCTGAAAAAAAAGCAAATGCTGCAAAGCGAGCAGCTACAGCAGTACCAGTTTTTGAGCAGAGAGAATCAAAAATTGCGCGCCTTATTAGGCTCATCGGCTAAACCGTCAAATCGTAAAATTATTGCGCAAGTACTGTCAGTTCATTCAAACCCGTATAGCCATCAAGTTGTTATAAATCGAGGAACCACCAATGGACTTAGCGAAAGCCAAGCCGTAATTGATGATATGGGTGTAGTAGGGCAGCTTACCAAAGTAGGCTCAACCACCTCACGCGTGTTATTAATGACCGACACTACCCACGCTACGCCGGTACGTATTTTACGTAACGATGTGCGTACAGTGGTTGAAGGCATAGGTAAAATTAATGTTGTTAAACTCTCTCATGTACCGCATAGCCTAGATGTACGACTTGGCGATGTATTAGTGACCTCAGGTCTTGGAGGCATCTTTCCGGAGGGCTACCCAGTTGCCGTAGTTACTGAAATAAATCGCGATGAAGGCCAGCCGTTTGCACAAGTTTATGCAGAACCCATAGCGCAGCTAGATCGTATTAGATTATTAGTAGTGCTGTGGCGAAATCAACAGGAGCAGGTTAGCGATGATTAATCGTTATTCGTTGTTAATTGCACTGAGCATTTTTTTTGCGTTAGTAATGGCTTTGATGCCGTTACCGTTTTCGTTTGAACCCTTTCGTCCTGACTGGGTGCTATTGGTATTAATGTATTGGTCACTTGCTGTGCCACATCGTTTAAATATAGGCACCGCATGGATTGTAGGCTTATTAATAGATTTAGCTTCTGGTTCGCCGCTAGGGGTTAATTCACTTACTTATTCAATCTGTATTTTTGTTACCGCCAGTAATTTTCAAAAAATCCGTAACTTTTCGCTATGGCAACAAAGCTTATTAATTGGCTTATTTTTAACTCTCTATCACTTAATGCAGTTTTGGCTAAATCACTTTTTATTGGGTGTGTACTTTAGCCCGCAATACTTATGGCCTGTGCTTACAGGTATGTTGAGTTGGGTATGGGTGTTTTTATTACTGCGTAAATACCGTAGACATTTTAGGATCAGATAATGACCAACGCCGTATACTTGGCATCTGCCTCGCCTCGCCGTAAAGAGCTTTTAACGCAACTAGGAATCGAATTTACACAGTTTAGTGTTGATGCCGACGAGAGCCAACTCCCCAATGAACTACCTTATGATTATGTAGAGCGCTTAGCGCGTTTAAAGGCGCAGTCGGGTGTAGCACTTGGTTATACCGATCGCCCAGTGCTAGGCAGCGATACCGTAGTGGTTATTGACAATCAATCGCTAGGTAAGCCTTGTGATGAAAATGACTTTACCCATACATTAAAGCGCTTGTCGGGCAATACTCACCAGGTATTAACCGCGGTTGCTTTTGCAACAACAGATAAGGTGCTTAGCTGCGTAGTAAGTACTAATGTTACTTTTAAAACCCTCAGCGATGATGAAATACATACCTACTGGCAAAGTGGCGAGCCACAAGATAAAGCAGGAGGATATGGTATTCAAGGCTTAGGCGGTCGATTTGTTACTCATATTTCGGGTAGCTATTTTGCTGTAGTAGGCTTACCTTTATACGAGACCGAACAATTATTACAAACATTCTTAAGAGGCTAGCATGAGTATAGAATTACTAATTAATGTCACGCCAAGTGAAAGCCGTGTTGCCCTAATAGAAAACGGTGTTCTACAAGAAATACAATTAGAGCGAATTGGCAATTTAGGGATTGTTGGTAATATTTACTTAGGAAAAATTAGCCGTGTTTTACCCGGCATGCAAGCCGCCTTTGTTGATATAGGCCTTGAAAAAGCTGCATTCTTACACGCCTCAGATATTGTAAATAGCGCCTCTATTGTTGAAGGTGTTGACGATACCCCGATAAAAAAAGTACAAGATATTCGTGAGCTAGTGCGCCAAGGGCAATATATTATGGTGCAAGTGGTAAAAGATCCACTGGGCACTAAAGGCGCACGTTTAACTACCGACATTACCATACCTTCTCGCTATTTAGTGTTTATGCCCGACGCCACCCACGTTGGCGTAAGCCAGCGCATAGAAACAGAAGAAGAGCGTGGCAGATTAAAAAAAATCGTTGCTGAATACAGCGATGAAAACGGCAGCTTTATTGTGCGAACCGCCGCAGAAGGCGCAAGCGAAGCCGAATTAAGGCACGATGCTGCATTTTTACAAAAATTGTGGCAAAAAGTGGTGTCACGCCGTAAAAAAACCAGTAAAGCCAGTATCTTACATGAAGACTTAACCCTTGCTTTTAGAACGCTACGTGACTATGTGGGCGAAGACATGGAACGCATTAGGGTTGACTCTAAACTAACCTACCAAGAGCTTAAATTATTTACCGAAGAGTTTGTGCCAATTTTGTCGCAAGTGCTTGAATATTATCCGGGTGAGCGCCCCATTTTTGATTTGTTTGATGTTGAAAACGAAATACAAAAAGCGCTGCATCGTAAAGTAACCCTTAAATCGGGTGGCTATTTAATTATCGATCAAACCGAAGCGATGACCACGGTTGATGTTAATACTGGTGCATTTGTTGGTCATCGTAATTTAGAAGAAACCATTTTTAATACCAATGTTGAAGCAACTTCTGCTATTGCGCGCCAGCTTAGGCTGCGTAATTTAGGCGGTATTATTATTATCGATTTTATCGATATGGTAAGTGAAGATCATAAACGCCGCGTAATGCATTCGCTCGAATCGGCGTTAGCAAAAGATCGTGCTAAAGCTAATATTAATGGCTTGTCGGCATTAGGTTTAGTAGAAATGACCCGTAAGCGCACCCGCGAAAGCTTAGAGCATATATTATGTGATGTTTGTCCTGCGTGTTCTGGTCGTGGTTCACAAAAAACAGTAGAAACAGTGTGCTACGAATTACTGCGCGAAATAGTGAGGGTTAATCGTGCTTACGATGCTGATAAGTTTGTGGTTTATGCCGCGCCCGCGGTATGTGAAGCATTACTTAACGATGAATACCATAACTTAGCCGAGTTAGAACTATTTATTGGCAAGCAGGTCAATATTCAAGTTGAGAGTTTATACAGCCAAGAGCAGTTTGATGTGGTAATGATGTAATGAAAGCAAAAGCGGTCTGTTTTTTTTGTTTTAGAAAATTATGGCAAACGTGTGCCATAATTTTAGTGTTACTGGCCGTGACTGTTTCTATTTTAAAATATACCCTACCTTATGCAAACGACTACAAAGACAATATAGAAAACTACCTACATACTAAGTTTGATATTAGTTTGTCAATCGGTTCTATTTCAGCTAGTTGGCAAGGCAGCGGGCCTGCTTTAGTGCTCGAAAACCTATCGTTTAAAGACAACCAAACTGCACCTATTGCACTCACTATAGCTAAAACCAGTTTAGAGCTTAACTTGTGGGAAAGCTTAAAAACGCTGCAATTAAAGTCAAACTACTTTGTAATAAATGGCTTTCATACCAGTATTAAAGTAGCTAATTTATTTGCCAAAAATGAAGGCGAAGTGTCGTTTGAGCAAAAAGAGCTAATAGAAGAGCTATTTTTGGGTGACACAGGCCACTTCGCAATAGAAAACTCCAGCATTAACTTTATTTTAGAAGACGGTACTGAGCGTAAGTTACTGTTGGAGAATATTGTTTGGCAAAATCAAAATAAGCAACATTTAGGTAGCGGTAGCTTAGCATTACCGGGTATTTCGGTGGGAAGTTTTGATGCGCGAATTGCACTCAAAGGCGATACTATTGAAAAAATGGCAGGCGACATGTATGTGCAAGCTAATGAGGTAGATGTATCTAACTGGTTAGCGCAATATATTAATACCGAAAAACAGCAACTGCACAGCAACATAAACTTACAAGCTTGGTTAGAGCTTAATCAAGGTTTAGTGAGTGATGTTAAAGTACAGTGGTTACCTAGTTTTGCACGTTGGGAGTTGGCTGGAGAAAAACAACAGCTGAGCCTAAGCGAAGGGGGATTTCATTTATTTCCTGAACAAAAAAGCTGGCGGTTGAAAAGCACGGGATTAGCGTTTAATAGTAATGATAAAAGCTGGCCGAGTTTAGAGTTTGAGGCACTGCTGGGTAAGCAAAATAAAATTTGGTTACAGCAAGTTGATATAGCGCTACTTAGCGATTTAGCCGAGCTGACTAACTTTAATAACCTAACGCCATTTTTACAGCGCCAACCTAGTGGGCAAATAAAGCAAGCTTACTTAGACTATACCAATAATGAGCAATGGCAGCTGTGGTTTGAAGCCGATAATATTGGCTGGCAAGAGCAGCACGCAATACCTGCCGCACAAGAACTGCGAGTTAGTGCTCTGGTTAATCAGCAATACGGGCGAATTACCCTGTTTGGTGAAAATAACAGCCTAATTACCGGTGATAGTTTTAGCCAAAATATAGATTATGAGCAATTAAATATAGAGCTCAATTTAGCCAAGCGCAGTAATGCTTGGCACATTAGTAGTGACAATATTTGGTTTAATAATGATGAAGTAACCTTTGCTGCAGAAATGCAGCTTAGCTTAGGCGACGAACCGCGTTTAGATTTATACGCCGAAGCATTTGCACCCGACGCGAGTATTGCTGGGCATTATTTTCCTTTAAAAGCGATGAGCCCTGAATTAGTTAGCTATTTAAATGGCGCTATAAAAGGCGGTGAAGTGTCAAAAGCACAAGTGCTTTTTGCAGGCCCGCTAACAGGTTTTCCATTTAGTGACGGCTCTGGGCAGTTTGATGTGTTAGCACAAATAGATAACGCCACTTATCAGTTTGATCCCGACTGGCCTGCAGTTACTAACGCCAGCGCCCAGTTACATTTTGCCAACGAGCGCATGGATATTTATAGCCAGCAAGGCAAGTTAGTAAATTTAGCTGTGGGTAGTAGTGTACGCGTTAGCATTAGCGATTTAATGCATGCAGATGAGCTAGTAGTTAAAATAGATAAGCAAGCCGAGCTTGAAAAAATGCACGACTTTTTTGCGGCCACGCCACTTGCCAGCCCGCTTGCTGAAATTTTTAAAATTGTGCAAGGTAAAGGCGAAGCTAGTGCAGGTATAGAGCTGTTAATTGGTTCTAAATTTGCTAATGGTGCAAGTGTGAGCGGCAAAGTAAATTTAATAGACTTACCTGTTTATATTGCGACTCCAGGCATTGAACTGGATAACTTAAACGGCGAGCTGCATTTTAAAAACAATGAAATAACCCTCACTAATGCCACTGCAACATGGTTGGGCATGCCACTCAATATTAACTATGACAGCAAAAGTATTGAGCAAGATTATCGCGCCAATATAAACATAAAAGCACAGCTAGATGCCGAGACTCTTATTGCGAGCGGCCAAGGGTTATTAAAAAACTACCTTAGCGGGAAAAGTGCAGCAGATATTGGTTTAGTGCTTAACTTTACCGAACAAGGGTTTGATTATCGTGCGCAAGTAACCTCGTCATTAATTGGTTTAAGCAGTACTTTACCGGGTGACTATGCTAAAAGCAGCGAGCAACCATGGCCACTCAATGCAGTTATTCAAGGCGATAATATATCTAACTTAATTACCGCTAATATAAAGCAGTTATTTTATTTTAACGCCATTTTAGATAACGCCAACACCCACTTTAACAATGCTCATTTTGTTATCGGTAAAAATGATTTAGGGCTTAATAAAAAAGATTTAGCGGTTAGTATTAATTTACCACAAACCGATTTGCTTCCGTGGCTAGAGTTAATTGAGCAAATTATAAATGTATCTAAGCAAGGCTCAGAGCAAGCATCAGCTAGTGTTATGCCACCACTGCATGAAGTACTTGCTAATATAGAAAAACTTAATATTAGTGACGTGCAATTTAATGACTTTGAAATGCGCTTAGCACCTACCCAAAACGATTTATACCTAAAGTTAAATGCTAAAGAGTTGCGTGCAGGGGTGCTAATTCCTATCTCGCAAGCCAGCCAGCCGATTCGAATTAATAGCGATTATTTAAGGGTTAACTTTATTGAACCTGCAAACGTTAAGCCAGTTGCAAGCACAGAAACAGCCGATGACGTAAGCTGGCTTACTCAGCTACCCGCAATAGAATTTGAATGTGGCGACTGTAAGGTGAGTCAGTATCAGTTAGGTAAAGTAAGCGCGTCTTTATTGGGGGATGGTAAGCGGCTTGTTATTTCTGAGTTAGTGGTTGATAAGAACGATCATATTTTACGCACCCATGGGCAGTGGCAAAATGGCCAAACGCAACTCAGCGGTGAGCTTAAAAGTGAGGATATAGGCGCATTATTTAATGAGTTTGACTTAACCACTGCAATTAAAGATTCAAACGCAACCATTAACTATAATCTTGCATGGCAAGCAGCCCCGTATAACCTTGATGTAGCAAGTCTGTCGGGCAATATTGATTGGCGTTTAGGCGAAGGACATTTAACTGAGGTTAGTGATGGTGGCGCGCGGGTGTTCTCGTTACTGAGCCTAGATTCACTAGTGCGTAAATTAAAACTCGATTTTAGAGATGTGTTTTCCAAAGGTTTTTTTTATAACAGCATGCAAGGCACAATGCAGCTTGATAAAGGCATTGCCTACACTCAAGATACTAAAATGGATGGTGTACCAGCCGACTTAACCATTAAAGGTTATGCTAATTTAAATACCCTAGAAATAGACTACGACCTAGCGGTTGCGCCGCAAGTAACCTCCAGCATACCTATAATAGTAGCTTGGATGGTTAACCCCGTTACCGGCCTTGCTGCGCTTGCTATAGATAAAGTGATTCACTCGGCGCGCGTTATTTCCGAAATAAACTTTAAAGTAACCGGTAAAATGAATGACCCGCAAGTACAAGAACTTGACCGTAAAAGTCGTGAAGTAACGCTACCACAAGCGGCGCAAAATCAGCCTCAAGCAGCAACAAAGCTTAAACTAAAAGACGCTGAGGTGAGCGTTACCCAATGAGAAATAGCTAATGAGTGCTACCTTATGAGTGAAGCAATTCCGACAATTATTGCTCTGCAAATGTGCTCTGGGGTTGATCCTGAGCAAAACATACAAACGCTAGTTAATCAGTTACAACAATTACCCACTACAAGGCCACTATTAGTGTGCTTGCCTGAAGCCTTTTTAGTGTTTAGTAAATCGGGTAACGATACCTTAAAAGTGGCTAAGCATGCAGAGCGTTATAAGCAGCAGTTAAGCGAGCTGTGCCAATTGCATAATATTTGGTTAAGCGCTGGTACTATGCCAGAACCTTATAACGACAATAAATATTACGCCGCGTCGCACTTATTTAATGCCCAAGGTGAGCTCGTTGCCAGCTACAATAAAATGCATTTATTTGATGTAACAGTTGACGATTCAACAGCCAGCTATCGAGAATCAGACTTTACTCAAGCAGGAAATGAAGTTGTTGTTGTCGACTCTCCCTTTGGTAAAATAGGCTTAACAGTATGTTATGATCTGCGTTTTAGTACTTTATATACTCAACTTGTACGCCAAGGCGCAGAAATTATATTAGTCCCTAGCGCCTTTACGGTAGTGACCGGACAAGCCCATTGGCAACCTTTATTGGCGGCTCGTGCAATAGAAACACAATGTTATGTGATTGCTGCAGCGCAATATGGAGCACATGAAAATGGCCGCCAAACCTATGGCCACAGTATAGTTCTGTCTCCTTGGGGAGATACATTAAGTGAGTTGCCCACGGGCACAGGTTTTATAAGCGCCACGTTAGATTTAAAGCAATTACACAAAATTCGACGAGATATGCCAGTGCAATCTCATCAACGATTTAGAGAGCATTTATTATGAATACGGTTGAACAGCATTTATTACACGACAGCCAGCTAAATCGAGAAGAACTCGAAAAAACGCTCGCCTACATTCATCAACATAAGGTGGATTACGCTGATTTATACTTTCAATCAAGTCACCATGAATCATGGGTACTTGAAGACGGCTTAGTAAAAGAAGGTTCATACAATGTTGAACGAGGCGTAGGTGTACGCGCAGTAAGCGGCGAAAAAACCGGTTTTTCGTACTCAGATGCAATCACCCTTGAAGCACTTAATAAAGCCGCAACTGCAGCGCGTAGTATTGCCGAGGCCGGTGAAAATAAATCAATTCAAGTATTTAGCGATGTAACTGCAAAGCAGCAGTTTGCCCCGCATCAGCCAATTTCAAGTATGAGCGATACTGATAAAGTAAATTTGTTACGAGAGCTTGAAAACTATATTCGTGAACTAGCACCCGACGCAGAGCAAGTAATAAGTTCAATGTCGGCCGTGTACGAAGAAGTACTTATTGCCGCTAGCGACGGTACTTTTGCCACCGATATTCGCCCACTTATTCGTTTAAATTGTTCAGTACTACTTGAGAAAAATGGTCGTCGTGAACGCGGTGGAGCCGGTGGTGGTGCGCGTTTAGATTATGGTTATTTTAAAGAGTTAGTAGAGGGTAAACCACGTTGGATGGAGTTTGCAGAAGAGGCAGTACGCCAAGCAAAGGTAAACCTAGAAGCCATTGATGCGCCAGCCGGAACCATGGAAGTGGTGCTAGGAAATGGCTGGCCAGGTGTATTATTACACGAAGCCGTAGGCCACGGCCTAGAGGGCGACTTTAACCGTAAAGGCGCATCGGCGTTTAGCGGAAAAGTAGGGCAAAAAGTAGCGTCTGAGCTATGTACTGTGGTTGATGATGGCACTATGGCTGATCGTCGTGGCTCACTTAACGTAGACGACGAAGGCACACCTGCGGCCTATAACGTACTTATCGAAAACGGTATTTTAAAAGGCTACATGCAAGATAAAATGAACGCGCGCCTAATGGGCGTTAGCCCAACGGGTAACGCACGCCGTGAATCGTACGCACATTTACCTATGCCACGCATGACCAATACTTACATGTTAGGCGGTGAGCACAGCCAAGCAGATATTATCAGTAGTGTTAAAAAAGGCGTGTTTGCGCCTAATTTTGGTGGCGGACAAGTTGATATAACGTCAGGTAAATTTGTATTTAGCGCATCAGAAGCCTATTTAATCGAAAACGGTAAAATTACCCAACCAATTAAAGGCGCAACCTTAATAGGTAACGGCCCAGAAGTAATGCAGCAAATATCTATGGTAGGTAACGACCTTGCGCTTGATAAAGGCGTTGGCGTGTGCGGTAAAGACGGCCAAAGCGTCCCTGTTGGGGTGGGTCAACCTAGTTTGAAAATAGACAAGTTAACAGTAGGTGGAACAGCTTAAGTACTGCTATTTGATTTAATAAAAGATAAAAGCAGCGCAGTGTTTGGACATAAGCAAAGGATGTTGGCTTGCGATCACTAAGTGTGTGCTTTAAATAAGCTGGTATATAAACCTAAACATGGTTTGTATTTTGAGCTGAACCCTATTCACGGCTGCGCTTATCGTAGCCGTGTTTTTAATTACATGGTAGAATTTGCGCAATTTTTTGCAGCAAACAAAGTAGCACAGCAATGATCTTAGATGATATTCGCGTTGTTTTAGTTAACACATCACACTCAGGTAATATTGGCTCGGCGGCTCGCGCCATGAAAACCATGGGCTTATCAAAGCTTTATTTAGTCGACCCAGCGTGTGAAATCGACAGCCATGCCAGTGCATTAGCCGCTGGAGCAAGTGATGTTTTAGGTAATGCTGTGATTGTTGATACTGTTGCTGATGCAATTGCCGATTGCGCGTTAACTATTGGCACGAGTGCGCGCTCTCGCACACTATCTTGGCCTATGGTTGAACCACGTGAATGTGGTGAAAAGCTAGTAAGCGAAGCAGTTAATGGCCCGGTTGCTTTGGTGTTTGGTCGTGAAAATAGCGGCTTGAGCAACGATGAATTACAGCTTTGCAATTATCATGTATGTATTCCGGCAAATCCAGAGTACAGCTCGCTTAATTTAGCTATGGCAGTGCAAACATTATGCTACGAAACGCGAATGGCGTTTTTAAATCAGCAACCTAAAATAGCCGAAGAAGATGACACCGTTTACCCTAGCTCAAAACAAACTGAGTTATTTTACGGGCATCTTGAAGAGACACTGTTTAATACTGGGTTTATCATTAAGCAGCACCCAGGCATGGTTATGACCAAGTTACGTCGTATGTTTAATCGTGCTCGCCCTGAAGATGCTGAAATGAACATTTTACGTGGTATTTTAACCTCTATAAATAAGTCGATACCTAAATAATAATGGTTATAGCAATTAGTTATAACAAGCTACGATTAAATAACGCGCTAATACTTGACTAAATTACTCAGGTAATTACAATAGGACGTAATACTTGAGTAAAACACTCAGGTATTACGTGTTTAGCTAAGAACTGGTTTTAAGTTTTAATACTTGACTAATTTACTCTGGTAATTAAAATTTGCACTCTTTTGTGCGGAGGGCGTTATGAAGTTAACATCAAAAGGCAGGTATGCCGTTACAGCTATGCTGGATGTTGCACTGCACACAGGTGTAGGTCCTGTTGCCCTTGCTGATATTTCACAGCGACAAGAAATTTCTTTGTCTTACCTTGAACAGTTGTTTGCCCGTTTACGTAAAAACGGTTTGGTAAGCTCTGTTCGCGGCCCTGGCGGTGGTTATTTATTGGGGCGTAAAGCGGACGCTATTTCTGTTGGTGATGTGATAAATGCAGTAGATGAGTCAGTTGATGCAACACGTTGCCAAAAAAGTGATATAGGTTGCCAAAGTGGTATGCGCTGTTTAACTCACAATTTGTGGTCAGAATTAAGCGCACGAATAGAAGAATTTTTAGATAATATTACCCTTGCTGAATTGGTAGAGAAATCTGATGTGAAAGAAATCGCATTACGCCAAGATAACAGTGTTAATGATGCAATTAAGCAGTTGGAAAATATTCAAGTAAGCTGTCAACTTTAAGGTTGACCTGCAGCGGAGAGAGAAATGAAGTTACCGATTTATTTAGATTACGCAGCAACCACGCCTGTTGACGAACGTGTTGCCAAAGAAATGATGCAATGCCTGACAATGGACGGTAATTTTGGAAATCCTGCGTCACGTTCACATAGGTTTGGTTGGCAAGCTGAAGAAGTGGTCGATCAAGCGCGTACCGATGTTGCTGATTTAATTAATGCAGACCCACGTGAAATTGTTTTCACTTCGGGTGCAACTGAATCAAATAACCTAGCAATAAAAGGCGCAGCACAGTTTTACAAAAAGAAAGGTAAGCATATTATTACCGCTAAAACTGAGCACAAAGCTGTAATCGACACGTGTCGTGAGCTTGAGCGTCAAGGTTTTGAAGTAACCTATATGGACGTTGAAGAAAACGGCCTACTTGATTTACAAAAACTTGCCGACACTATGCGTGACGACACCGTACTTGTAAGCATCATGCATGTTAATAACGAGCTAGGTGTAATTCAAGATATCGCTACTATTGGCGAAATGTGTCGCGAACGCAAAATTATGTTCCACGTAGATGCAGCGCAAAGCGCAGGTAAAGTATTAATTGACGTACAACAGGTTAAAGTTGATTTTATGTCATTCTCAGGCCACAAAGTATATGGTCCTAAAGGTGTTGGTGCACTTTACGTTCGTCGTAAACCGCGCGCTCGCCTAGAAGCACAAATGCACGGTGGCGGCCACGAACGTGGTATGCGCTCTGGCACACTTGCTACGCATCAGTTAGTGGGTATGGGTACAGCGTTTAGAGTTGCTAAGCAAGATTTCGAAAAAGACCATGCACATATAAGCGCCCTACGTAAGCGCTTAATTGACGGTATTATGAGTGATATGGAAGAAGTGTACTTTAACGGTACACAAGACCAATCAGTACCAGGCATTGTAAATATCAGCTTTAACTTTGTTGAAGGTGAGTCGTTACTAATGGCAGTAAAAGACATTGCAGTATCGTCAGGTTCAGCCTGTACGTCAGCAAGCTTAGAGCCTTCTTATGTTTTACGTGCACTTGGCCGTAACGACGAATTAGCACATAGCTCAATTCGTTTTAGTATTGGTCGTTTTACCACCGAAGAAGAGATTGATTACACCGTTGAATTAATGAAAAACTCTATCGGTCGCCTACGTGAAATGTCTCCACTTTGGGAGATGCATCAAGAAGGTATTGATTTAGATTCAGTTGAATGGGCTCACCACTAATAATAGTGCGAGTACATACCTAGCAGGTAGTGAGGATAGAATTATGGCTTACAGTGATAAAGTAATCGACCACGTAGAAAACCCACGTAACGTAGGTGTTTTAGACAAAAATGATCCGTCAGTGGCAACGGGTATGGTAGGCGCACCAGCATGTGGTGACGTAATGAAGTTACAAATTAAAGTATCTGCCGATGGTATTATCGAAGATGCAAAATTTAAAACGTATGGTTGTGGTAGTGCAATTGCTTCATCTTCACTGGTAACAGAGTGGGTTAAAGGCAAAACACTAGAGCAAGCAGCGACTATTAAAAATACTGATATAAGTGCAGAGCTAGAGTTACCACCAGTGAAAATTCACTGTTCAATTTTAGCCGAAGATGCAATTCAAGCAGCAATTGCAAATTATAAAAGTAAACAAGCGAAGTAAGAGAGTTCCATGGCAGTGACATTGACAGATGCGGCAGCAAACCGCGTACAATCATTTTTAGCAAATCGCGGTAAAGGTTTAGGCCTGCGCGTTGGCATTAAAACGACGGGCTGTTCAGGTCTTGCCTATGTACTTGAGTTTGTTGACGAGCTAAACGACGACGACGAAACATTTGTAGCAAAAGGCGTTACCTTAATTGTTGATGCTAAAAGCTTAGTTTACATTGACGGCACGCAGCTCGATTACACTAAAGAAGGCTTGAATGAAGGGTTTAAATTTACTAACCCTAATCAAGCTGACGAGTGTGGTTGTGGCGAAAGCTTTACCGTTTAAATTTAAACGTGTTTTGAATACCTAAGTTACTTGGGTATAAAACAAGCCCTGCCAATAAACGTAGGGCTTTGTTATTTTTGAAATTAATTTCTGAATATTATTGGTTGAAGTTATGCGCTATTTTGAGTTATTTGCAATACCAGTTGACTACAATATTGATTTAGTAATAGTTAACAAGCACTACTTAGAGCTACAGCGTGCAGTGCACCCCGATCGCCATGCCAACGCCAGCAGTCGCGATAAATTAATGGCCGTGCAAAGCGCCGCAGAAATTAACGACGCACTACAAATATTAAAGCACCCAGTAAAGCGTGCCGAATATATGTTAAGTGAGTTGGGTGTCGATATTCGTGCTGAGCAACAAACCTTGCAAGATCCGGCATTTTTAATGCAGCAAATGGAACTTCGCGAAGAGTTAGAAGAGCTAACGTCAGCGAGCGATCCTGACACTGCAATCGCTAATTTTGAAAAGCAAATCAAGCAACTTAACGAACAATACAGTGCACAACTTGCACAGCAATTAGCAAGTAACGACGAGCAGCAATACCAAGCTGCTGCAGATAATGTTCGTAAACTAAAATTTGTTTATAAACTACGTGACGAACTAGAGCGTATTGAAGACAGTTTATTTGATGACTAATCACCTAACTTGCTAATTTATAAAGCAAGGTAAAGCGAGTTTAAAAAATATTATGGCATTATTGCAAATTGCTGAGCCGGGGCAGAGCGCGGCACCACATGAACATAAACTAGCCATAGGTATTGACCTAGGTACAACTAACTCATTGGTAGCCACGGTACAAAGTGGCGAAGCACGCACCTTAACAGATGACTTAGGTGAAGCAATGCTTCCTTCGGTAGTGCGCTATCAGGCGGGTGGGATCACTGTAGGCAGCGAAGCTGTAAAATCAGCAACGCAAGATCCCGTTAATACGCTAATTTCAGTTAAGCGCTTTTTAGGTAAAACCCAAGCAGAAATAGAACAAAGCTATGGGCAACTACCGTATCAATTTTGCCAGCACGATGGTGCACTTGCCATAGAAACAGCTGCTGGAAAAATCAGCCCAGTTAAAGCATCTAGCCATATTTTAGCTGCATTAAAAGCCCGTGCAGAACAAAGCTTTGGTAATCAAGAAATATTAGGTGCAGTTATTACTGTACCGGCATACTTTGATGACGCTCAGCGCCAAAGTACAAAAGATGCCGCTGAACTTGCAGGTATTAACGTACTGCGATTATTAAACGAGCCAACGGCAGCCGCTGTTGCTTATGGTTTAGACTCGGGTCAAGAAGGTATTATTGCTGTTTACGATTTAGGCGGTGGCACCTTCGATATATCAATTTTGCGCTTGCACCAAGGTGTATTTGAAGTATTAGCTACCGGTGGCGACTCAAGCCTAGGCGGCGATGACTTTGACTCACTGATTGTGGATTACTTAAAGCAGCAAACGGGTGTAACCACTTTATCTCCAGCGGTACTGCGCTTATTTATTAATAAAGCTAAAGCCTGTAAAGAAGCATTAAGCCAATACTCAACTGTTAATGTTGGGCTTGAGTTTGATGATGAGAAACACATGGTTGAAGTGACCCGCGAAAAACTTGACGAGCTTGCGATACCACTCGTTAAAAAAACGCTTCGTTCTTGTCGCCGTGCTGTAAAAGATGCTGGTATTGAGAACGAAGAAGTGCTGCAAGTAATTATGGTGGGTGGCTCTACTCGCATGCCATTAGTACGCAGCCAAGTTAGTGAGTTTTTTAATAAAGAAGCACTAACGTCAATTGATCCCGATCGCGTTGTAGCGCTAGGCGCTGCGTTGCAAGCAGACGTGTTAATAGGTAATAAACCTGATTCAGATATGTTGTTACTCGACGTATTACCACTATCGCTAGGTCTTGAAACTATGGGTGGCTTGGTGGAAAAAATTATTCCACGTAATACCACTATTCCAGTAGCACGTGCCCAAGAGTTTACTACTTTTAAAGATGGCCAAACAGCCATGTCGTTGCACGTACTACAAGGTGAGCGCGAATTGGTAGACGATTGTCGCTCTCTTGCTAAGTTTAGTTTAAAAGGTATTCCGCCAATGACTGCGGGTGCTGCACATATTCGGGTTACGTTTAAAGTAGACGCCGATGGTTTACTTAGCGTATCGGCAATGGAAAAATCGACAGGCGTACAAGCAGATATTCAAGTTAAACCGTCATTTGGTTTATCAGACGACCAAGTATCTAATATGCTAAAAGAGTCAATGAGCAACGCTAAAGGCGATATGCAAGCGCGTATGCTCAAAGAGCAACAAGTAGAAGCACTACGTGTAATTGAAGCACTAGAGGCATCACTTGCGAGTGACAGTGGTTTACTTGACGAAGCGCAACTAGCATATTTACGAGCTGAAATTGCAGAGTTGGTAAAAGTGCGTGAGAATGCGCAGCAACCAAACGAGATTAAAACCGCGATTGAAAAAATGGATAACGCCAGCAGCGATTTTGCCGCACGCAGAATGGATGCATCAATTAAAAAAGTTCTTACTGGGCAGTCAGTAGACAATATTTAAGAGAGATTAGAATGCCACAAATTATTTTTCTTCCCCATCCAGAATTGTGTCCAGATGGCGCTGCAATTGAAGCACCTAGTGGTCAAACGGTTCTTGATGTTGCCCTTAAAAATGGCATTAGCATTGCTCACGCATGTGAAAAGTCATGTGCGTGTACCACGTGCCACTTAGTGATCCGCGAAGGCTTTGATTCGCTAGAAGAAAGCGACGAGTTAGAAGACGATATGCTTGATAAAGCATGGGGCTTAGAGCCAGAGTCGCGCTTAGGTTGCCAAGCTATTATTAGAGATGAAGACCTAGTGGTTGAAATACCTAAGTATAACGTTAATATAGTTAATGAAGAGCACTAGCTTTTAACGATTAATATAATAAAAGCCGCTGTTTAATACAGCGGCTTTTTTGTTTGTACACCGCAGGGTAGGCGGGAGTTTACCTCGCGCAGATTTATATAAAAAGTTAGCCTTGGCTCTATGTCACGCATTAAAAGCTAACACCTTAAACGTAATTTGGAGGTTTATTTTGAGTAATCTTATTTTTTCTGACTCGTTTATTAATGGTGAATTTTATAAAACAGACACACACTTTAGTGTTGATGATCCTGCTACCGAAAAAAGCATTGTTGATGTAAGCGATATTGATGAGCAGGGTGTAAATAATGCAATAGTTGCTGCTCAAAGCGCATTTGTTAAATTAAAAGCAACCAATGCTACGCAGCGAAGCGAAACCTTGATGCGCTGGTATGAGCTAGTTATAAAACACAAGCAAACGCTTGCAGAGTTAATGACCAAAGAGCAAGGTAAACCACTTAAAGAAGCATTGGGCGAAATTGATTACGGCGCAGGCTTTATAAAATGGTTTGCCGAGGAAGCTAAGCGCAGCTATGGCGATGTTATACCTGCTACCGACAATAGCCATAGATTAACCAGCTTTAAGCAGGCTGTAGGAGTTGTTGCAGGGATCACGCCATGGAATTTTCCTGTTGCTATGATTACGCGTAAAGTTGCCCCCGCCTATGCAGCCGGTTGTAGTTTTATATTAAAACCTTCAGAGCACACCCCATTATGCGCTATTGCACTTGCTTATTTAGCCGATCAAGCAGGGTTCGAAAAAGGGGCATTTAACGTCTTAGTATCGCAAAATGCTAAAAAAGTAGGAAAAATACTAACCGACTCTGAGATAGTGCGTAAGTTTACTTTTACCGGATCAACGGGGGTAGGCAAGCAGTTATTAGCGCAATGCGCAGGTACTATTAAGCGCACTTCTATGGAGCTTGGAGGAAACGCACCTTTCATTATTTTTGATAATGCAGACCTCGATACAGCTATTGAGGGGTTAATGGCTGCTAAGTTTAGAAATAGTGGGCAAGCTTGTGTTGCTGCAAACCGTATCTTTATTCAGCGTAATATTATTGATGCGGTACTAAATAAACTAACCCCTAAGGTGGCTGCTTTAAAAGTCGGTAATGGCTTTACAGCAGATGTTGATATCGGCCCGCTTATTTACCCTAAGGCAAAAGAAAAAGTACAGCAGCTAGTACAAGACGCACTAGATAAAGGGGCAGTATTGATTGGTGATAACAGTGATTTAGGTGGCAGCTTTCAAAACCCGTTGATTGTAAATAACGTCACTACCGACATGGATATTTACCATGAAGAAGTATTTGGCCCAGTATTAACAATTATTCCTTTTGATGATGAAAGCGAAGTACTTACTCTAGCAAACGACGTACCTTACGGCTTAGCCGCTTATTTTTACAGCCAAAATATTAAACAGGTTTACCGCATTAGCGAAGGTCTTGAGTTTGGCATGATTGGTGTAAACGAAGGCGTTATTTCTAACCCTGTAGCGCCATTTGGTGGTGTTAAGCAATCGGGCCTTGGCCGTGAAGGGGGACACCAAGGGTTAAATGAGTACCTAGAAGAAAAATACGTGTGTATTAAAATTTAAACCGTTTATATGCTCTTGGCGGCTTGCAGTAAAACAACTTCAAGGCGCTGTACAAATACATTGAGCAATTTATTTTAGGCAAAGAAAAGCGCGCTCTATCTCTAGGCGCGCTTGCGGAATCTTCTAATTTTCTGCATCCTGCAATTGAACTTAATCAACTCCAAATTCTTACAAATCCTTGTTATTACAATATTACTTTTTAGTTCTATGTAATGTAGGCGCTCCTGCCTGTATCCTTTATTTCCTCAACATCCTGTAAAACAACGTAAATCCTTTGTTGCTATCCTTTACGCATCATCCTGATGCTATCCTTTAAGACATTCCATTGTGCTGCTCTCCTAGAGCCTGTCCTAAAATCCGTTTTGTATTAGTAACCTAAATCATTGGTTGGTCGAGTAAGTTGTCCGTTTCCATTTACTCGTTAAGCATCACTGCTTGGTTGTTAAGTTAATTATAGGCGGTACGATATTTTAAAGAAGTATAGGTTGCTAATTAATTGCTATAGTCGTAATAGTTAAAATAATTTACTTTAATTAAAACAATTGGTTACTTTGTTTGTTATGGTTTTTCATGTTGTGTTTTCATCATTGGCTGTCACGTTTGTAGGATATGTCTTACGTTGGTTTTCTATTTTAGCGATTTTAACAGGATCAGATTATATAAAGTGTGCACTTTTGGGTAAGGCACGGTAGAATTATTGATAATAGTTATTATTCAGGTGGGAAATATGAAAAAAGTATTCGCAATTGTAGTTGGTTTGGCTGTGTCGGCACCCGTTTTTGCAACTGAGTCCGTTAATATTTATTCTTTTCGACAGCCTTTTTTAATAAAACCAATTTTAGATGACTTTACCAAACAAACTGGTATTAAAACAAATGTAGTGTTTGCTAATAAAGGCTTAATAGAGCGCGTTAAGCGCGAAGGTAAACACAGCAAAGCCGATTTAGTATTAACGTCTAATTTTAGCGCCTTAATCCAACTTGAAGATTTAGATTTAACGCAAACTATTAGTAGCGAAGCAATTAATAACAATGTGCCTGCGGCATTTCGTGATGGCGACGGCCAGTGGGTGGCACTTACTAAGCGAGTACGTAATGTTTACTCGTCAAAAGAGCGTGTGGGCGCGCTACCTGAGCTGACTTATGAAGATTTGGCAGATCCAAAATATAAAGGGCAAATATGTACTCGCTCTGG
Organism: Pseudoalteromonas sp. K222D; assembly: GCF_017653575.1. NCBI lineage: Bacteria > Pseudomonadati > Pseudomonadota > Gammaproteobacteria > Alteromonadales > Pseudoalteromonadaceae > Pseudoalteromonas > Pseudoalteromonas sp. K222D. The sequence goes on along the minus strand of NZ_JAGGDL010000006.1, from coordinate 10,773 downwards.
TAAACATCCGTATAATTTGGGTTTAGTTGCATCAATGATTGCACACCATGGTGAAGCAGATACCAAAGTATGGCTTGAGGGGGTTAAAGCAAATTTAGCGCGTAAACCACAAGGTAACGATAGAGCGCAAGTAAAAGCAGTGAAAGAAGGCTTGTGCGATCTTGCATTTGGCAATAGTTACTATTTAGGTAAAATGCTGCAAGATGAAACCCAAAAAGAATGGGCACAAGCGGTAAATATTAACTTTCCGAACCAAATCAATCGCGGCTCGCATATAAATGTGTCGGGTGCAGTTATTACAAAATACGCTAAAAACCCTGAAAATGCCTTGAAACTCCTAGAGTATATGACCGACAATAAAGCGCAAAACATGTACGCTTCAATTAATATGGAATACCCGGTTAAGCCAGGCGTAGAATTATCAAGTTTAGTTGCATCTTGGGGAAGCTTTAAAGAAGATAGCTTACCACTTGATGAAATTAGTAAATATCGTCCGTTAGCGTTAAGGCTAATTGATGAGGTGAAATTCGATCTTTAAATGACTTATAAATTTCAGCTGTCTAAATGGCAGCTTTTTGCATGGTCGACAGGATTATTACTGTCGACCCCATTGTTTTTTCTGCTATTTGAATCTCTACAAGGTAACTCAGAGGTGTTTTCGCATCTTTGGGATACAGTGCTGTGGGATTACATTTCTAATACCGTATTACTTATTTTAGGTGTGTGTGTACTAAGCTGTGCTATTGCCTTACCACTTGGCTGGCTAACCGCTTATTGCCAGTTCCCGGGTAAAAAACAGTTTGAATGGGCGTTAATGCTGCCACTGGCTATGCCTACCTATATTATTGCCTATGTTTATACCGACTTGCTTGATTACGCAGGCCCAGTACAAAATACTCTCAGAGACTGGTTTGGGTGGCAATCGCCGGATGATTACTGGTTTTTTGATATACGCACTTTGCCCGGCGCTATTGTAATGCTTGCACTGGTGCTTTATCCCTATTTATATTTAATTTTTAAAACAGCCTTGCGTGAGCAGTCTTTTAAGTTAGTACAGGCTAGCCAGTTAATGGGGCTGTCGTCGTGGCAGAGCTTTTTTAGGGTGAGCTTAGTGTTATCGCGCGGCGCAATTGTAGCTGCGCTAGCGCTAATTAGTATGGAAACCATGGCTGACTTTGCCACAGTAAGCTACTTTGCTGTAAGCACCTTAACCACTGCCGTATACGATACTTGGTTTGGTTATTACTCGTTAACCGCTGCAGCTAAAATATCGGGCGTGATGTTATTACTATTGTTTTTAGCCTTAATGGCGGAGCGCTTTAGTCGCCGTAATCAAGCGGTGTTTGAGCGTCAGTCGGGTATAAATAGTGAAGCGCTTTATATATTAAAAGGCAAGTCGGCTTGGCTGGCAACGCTATTTTGCAGTGTGATTTTAATTGTTGCCTTTGTTATACCTATCGCTGTGTTAATAAAGTACGCCATTGTTTATTTTGATCAAGCATGGAGTAGTGAGTTTTTTAGCTATGCGTGGCAAAGTTTAAAGGTAGCTATAGTAGTAAGCGTAGTAACGCTGTTACTTAGTGTATTAGTGGTGTTTTATCAACGTATAGCCAAGCAAAATTATCCACTTATTCCGGGGCGATTAGCTAGCACCGGCTACGCTTTACCAGGAACAGTACTGGCTATTGCGGTGCTATTACCGCTTACGCTGTTAGAAAATACGGTAAACCGTGTGCTTGAGCCATACGACTTAAATATAGGCTTGTTACTCACTGGCAGTGTATTTACCATTATTTTTGCTTATGTAGTGCGTTTTTACGCAGTAGCACATGGCGCGATTGAGTCGAGCTTTTTACGCATTAGCCCCTCTCTCGATATGGCAAGCCAATCTATGGGCAAAAGCCAAGGCCATACGTTACGTTTGGTGCATTTACCCCTACTTAGACGCGGGTTGCTTACTGCGGCTTTGCTGGTGTTTATTGAATGCATGAAAGAGCTACCTACTGCTTTGTTACTTAGGCCGTTTAATTTTGAAAGCTTAGCTACGCATGTGTTTCAGTATGTGAGTGATGAGCAATTAGAGCTGGCTTCTATATCGGCATTATTTATTGTGCTGGTTGGATTTATCCCTTTGTATTTTATTAACCGTTCTATGGAGCAACGTAGTTAAATGAGTAGTTTGATTTTACAAGGCGTGAGCTATCAATATAACGGTACTAAGGTTATTCACGAGCTAAATTTAACCATAGGTAAAAACGAAATAGTGTGTTTGTTAGGTGCCAGTGGTTGTGGTAAAACCACCACCTTAAAAGCAATTGCAGGACTAATAGAAACGCAACAAGGAAGCGTGTTTATCGATGGCAAGCTGGTGAGTAACGCCAATACATTTATCTCGCCAGAGCATCGTAATATTGGCATGATGTTTCAAGATTATGCGTTATTCCCGCATTTAACCGTGGCACATAATATTGCTTTTGGCTTAAGTAAAATGAGTAAAGAGCAAAAGCAACAGCGCGTTGATGAAATGCTTAAGCTGGTGCATTTAGTTGGCTGCGCCGACAGGTATCCGCATCAGTTATCGGGTGGGCAACAACAGCGCGTGGCGATTGCGCGTGCACTTGCTTACAAACCAAGTTTACTATTACTTGATGAGCCGTTTTCGAATATAGACACTCAAGTACGCTTTGAATTAATTGCCGATATTCGCCGCATAATTAAAACTCAACAAGTGTCGGCAGTATTTGTTACCCACTCAAAGGAAGAGGCTTTTGCATTTGCAGACACGCTGGCTATTATGCACCAGGGTAAAATAGCTCAGCAGGGCACTCCAGAACAGCTTTTTGCTAAACCAAGCTCAAAGGAGGTTGCAGAGTTTCTGGGTCAGGGCATATACTTAAGCGCAGAAGTGTTAACAGCAACTGAATATAAAACCGCTTTTGGCCTAGTTGAGTCGGTTATTGCGCACCAGCATCAGGCTAATATAGGAAAAATATATGTGCGTCCTCATCAAATAGAGCTAATGAGCGACAATAAAAAAGATAGCCATAGTGAACGCGCCACCATATTAAGCAGTCGTTTTATTGGTTCGGCTTATGTTTACACTGTAGTTATTGCACAACAAGAAATAGAAGTTGCAGCGCAATATGGCCAGTCATTTGTTCAAAATGAGCAGGTTATAATAAAAATAAACCCCCACACGGTGAATTTTTTCGAATCATAAATTAATTTGTTATTCGCTGTGTTTATCTATTTATAAGCTAAGGAATAACAATGGCACAAGCGCAATCAGGGATTTGTGCTGAAGCAAACTTACACGGTTTGCATTTATTTTTTAATGTGTTTGATGGCCAAGATGAGTCATTACGTACAAAGCTCAAGCAAGTAAGCGCTATTGAGGAAGAGTTTAGCGATCAGTTTTCTGAATCTATGCTTTCTTGTATGGTGGCTATTGGTGCACAGTATTGGCCGCATATTTTGCCAGAGTATATCCCCAGTGAACTACAAAGCTTTCCTAATATAAATCATAATGAACACGCAATGAGCGTGCAGCCGTGTGATTTGTTTGTGCAAATACGTTCAGACCGCGAAGACGTCAATCATTTATTTGCACTGCAAATTTTAAAGTTATTTGCACCAGACGTAGAGCTGGTGGAACAAATTCGTAATTTTAGATTTTTAGATGGTCGCGATTTCAATGGTTTTATTTATGGTGGCAAAATGCCGCATGGCCGACAAAAGCGGGCAACGGCGTTAATAAATAAACCAGGTAGCTTTGAGGATCAAGGCAGTTATATTCATGTGCAACGTTATAAGCACGATCTAAGCGTATGGCAGCATCTATCGCTAGATGAGCAAGAGCAAATAATAGGTCGCACTCGCTTAGACAACACTCTTATAGCCCCAGCGCTTGAAACCAGCCATGCACAACGCAGTGAATTAAAAGATGAGCAAGGCCAGCCAATATTACTTAATCAAGGCATGCCTTATGGCGATGTTTACGAGCAAGGAATGCTGTCAATTACTTGCTCGGCCAGTGGAACCGCATTTGAACAGGTATTAAAAAGTCGTTTAGGTGAGGGGGAGTGCTATGATCATTGGCTTGATTTTACTCAAGCCGATATGGGGTCTGCGTTTTTTGCACCGTCAGTTGGGTTTTTAAAACAGTTATAACGCATGTTTTAAATACTAAACCGTATCAAATAAAATACGTACCCGCTCTAGGGTTAAGTCTATTTCAGATATTTTAGCTGGGGCAATAAAAATAGTGTCGTCGCCAGCTATAGTACCTAACACGCCATCGGCTTTACCTAATGAGTCAAGTAAACGCGCAATAAGCTGAGCCGCGCCTGGACTGGTACGGATAATAATCATCATTTCGTTATGCATTATATCAATAACAAGCTGGCGCAACGGGCTTTTTGCTGTGGGTACGCCCATTTCTGCTGGCAAGCAATACACCATTTCTTGTTTGGCATTGCGCGTTCGTACCGCGCCAAACTTACTAAGCATGCGCGACACTTTACTTTGGCTTATATTGTCAAAACCTTGCTCTTTTAACGAATCTACTATATCGCCTTGAGAACCAAAGTTTTCTTCTTTTAAAAGCGCTTTAAATGCTTTTACTAACGCTTCCTGTTTGTCTTGTGGTTGCATAGTTTTTATTTGCTTTTTATTATCCATGCCGCAAATTCTACACAAAAACGAATAATTATGCAGCAGTTGTTTATTTAACTTGCCAGTTTACTGTATTCAGGCCAAATGTTTTTACAACTATGGTCTAAAATATTACGAAAATAGGCAGGATAAATTTGTTTTTAGTCGCTAATTTCTTTATCTTAGAGCCATAAATATTTCCTACCTCAAATCACGGAGAATTCCAATGAAAGTTGCTGTATTAGGTGCTGCAGGCGGTATCGGTCAAGCGTTGTCTTTATTATTAAAAACAGGCTTACCAGCTGGTTCTGAATTATCACTATATGATGTTGCACCAGTAGTTCCAGGTGTTGCGGTTGATCTATCTCATATCCCTACAGCGGTTAAAGTAGCTGGCTTTGGCGCTGATGCGTTAAATGAAGCGCTTAAAGATGCTGATATCGTACTTATTCCTGCTGGCATGCCACGTAAGCCAGGTATGGATCGTGCAGATTTATTTAATGTAAATGCTGGCATCATCAAAACGTTAGCAGAAGGCATAGTTGCAAGTTGTCCTAAAGCGTTAGTAGGTATTATTACTAACCCAGTAAACGGCACTGTACCAATTGTTGCTGAAGTATTTAAAAAAGCTGGTACTTACGACGCTAAACGCGTATTCGGTATTACTACGCTTGACGTTATTCGTTCAGAAGCATTTGTTGCTGAACTTAAAGGCGTAGACGTAGCAACTGTTAAAGTTCCTGTAATTGGTGGCCACTCAGGTACTACTATTTTACCTCTACTTTCTCAAGTTGAAGGCGTGAGCTTTACAGATGAAGAAGTTGCAGCACTTACTCCACGTATCCAAAATGCGGGTACTGAAGTTGTAAATGCTAAAGCGGGTGGCGGTTCAGCTACTTTATCAATGGGTGCAGCAGCAGCTCGTTTTTGTATGTCTTTAGTTAAAGGCCTACAAGGTGAAGACGTTGTAGATTACGCGTACGTTGCTGTTGAAAATGGCGATGCGGAGTACTTTGCACACCCAGTACGTTTAGGTAAAAACGGCGTAGAAGAAATTCTTTCTTACGGCGAACTAAGCGCATTTGAAACAAAAGCAAAAAATGACATGCTTGAAACACTGAAAAAAGACATCAAAGAAGGTGTTGATTTCATGGCGTAATAGCCAAAATAAAGTGACAAAAAAGCCTGCGTTTGCAGGCTTTTTATTGCTCGGAATTTAGCTAACCTGCACCCAGGTTAGCTACACATAAAGGCAGTAAAGTTAGTGATCGCGATCAACTGCAATACGGGCAAGGCTCACAAGTGCTTGTTTATATTCAGACTCAGCTAAAAAGTCTAAGCAAGCAATGGCTTTGTCGGCTTCAAGTTCGGCCTTTTGCATCGTAAATTCAAGCGCATTGGTTTGTTTAAGTGCCGCTAAAATTTCTTCAAGATGATCCATGCCATTACTGTGCTCTATAGCGTCACGGATCAGCTGTGTTTGCTGCTCATTACCATGTTGCATTGCATAAATAAGCGGCAGAGTTGGTTTACCTTCGGCTAAATCATCACCAATATTTTTACCTAATTGATCTGCATCTGCGTTGTAATCAAGTACGTCATCAACGAGCTGAAACGCAGTACCTAAATGCATGCCGTATAGGTTAAGCGCATCAAGCGTGGCTTGGTTTTGCTCAGTAATAATGGCCGCAAGGCCTGTCGCGGCTTCAAATAGCTTAGCGGTTTTAGAGTAAATAACCTGCATATAACTCGCTTCAGTGGTGTCGGGGTCATTACAGTTCATTAACTGTAATACTTCACCTTCAGCAATAATGTTAGTTGCATCTGCAAGCACTTGCATTACCTGCATTTTACCAAGGCCAACCATAAGCTGAAATGAACGAGTGTAAATAAAGTCGCCCACTAATACGCTGGCAGCATTACCAAACTCAGCATTTGCTGTAGGCGTGCCTCGGCGTAAGTTAGATTCATCAACAACATCATCATGTAATAGTGTTGCGGTATGAATAAACTCAACAATAGTTGCAAGTGTAATATGATCTTTACCCTGATAACCCAATGCTCTGGCCGCTAGTATTGCCAACATTGGGCGCACGCGCTTGCCGCCACTGTTTACAATATACAAGCCAAGTTGGTTAACTAACGCCACATCTGAGCGCATTTGCGCATGTATAAGTTGATTGACGTCATTCATATCGTTTTCGATTAACGCCTGGATAGCTTTTATATCCATTGATCTCCGAGCCAATTTTTATGTGTGAACGGCGCAGATTGTACAACAAAAAAAGCACTAGCTCGATATTTTGTGACGATTCCCTGAAAAAACACGGTTAACATCGCTAATTAGCACTTAAATACGAGAGATAGCTGATTAATTAGCGTACAAAGTGTGCTGTAATTTATGTTTATTTATTATCCGTTGTAGTGTGTGTTTAGCTAAGGCAAATTATTTTCACTAATCGTGAAAAAGCGCTTGGCAAAAGGGCTATTTAATATAAAATAGGGGAAATATTGAATTGCTCTCAATGCAGCTACTTTTTATTCATTTTAATTACAAAATAGGCTTGCTAGTTATTACGCCGTAGCGTAAACTTCGCGCCCTATCGAAGAATATTTTAGTTGCGTCGATTTGAGGGCGCACAGACGGAGTTAATTATGTACGCGGTTTTCCAAAGTGGTGGTAAACAGCATCGTGTGACTGAAGGTCAAACGATTCGTCTTGAAAAATTAGACGTTGAAACTGGTGCAGCAGTAGAATTTGATTCAGTACTTTTAGTTGCTGATGGTGAGAAAATCGAGATTGGTGTACCGTTCGTAAACGGTGGTAAGATAACAGCTGAGGTTGTTTCACATGGTCGCGGTGAGAAGATTAAGGTTGTTAAATTTAGACGCCGTAAGCATTCTCGTAAGCAAATGGGCCATCGTCAATGGTTCACAGAAGTTAAAATCACTGGCATTAGCGCTTAATTAGAGGTACTTAGAAATGGCACATAAAAAAGCAGCTGGTAGTACTCGTAACGGTCGCGATTCAGAAAGCAAACGCCTAGGTGTTAAGCGTTTTGGTGGCGAATCAGTTCTAGCGGGTAGCATCATTGTTCGTCAGCGTGGAACTCGTTTCCACCCTGGTACAAACGTAGGTATCGGTAAAGACCACACTATCTTCGCAAAAGCAGATGGTAAAGTTCAGTTTGAACAAAAAGGTCCTTTAAACCGTAAATACGTAACTATCGTAACTGAGTAATCAGTAAGATAGTTAAAAAACCCCGCCTTTGCGGGGTTTTTTGTTTTCATTATTTTACAATATATACCCAAGCCTGCAATTATACCTATGGGTTTAAGTAGCGGGCTCTTTAACGAAGTTATAGAGCGATCTAATTCGTAAAATGGTTCAAATATTTATGCCAATTGGTATTAAGTTGGCTTGGGTATATAATAGTGTTATTAACAAGCCAATCCCTAAAGTGAGTAATCATGAAGTTTGTAGATGAAGTAGAAATTCGCGTAGAAGCTGGAGACGGTGGCGCCGGTATCGTGTCTTTCCGTCGTGAAAAATATATCCCAGAAGGTGGGCCTGACGGTGGTGACGGTGGTGACGGTGGTAGTGTTTATCTACAAGCGGATGAAAACTTAAATACCTTAATTGATTACCAATTTGAACGCTTCCATAGAGCAGATCGCGGTACTAATGGCCGCAGCCGTAACTGTACTGGTAAAAAGTCTGACGATTTAATTATTATGGTGCCTGTAGGTACACGTATTATGGACGTTGATACGCAAGAGGGATTAGGGGATTTAACCCAACATGGCCAAAAGATTTTGGTTGCAAAAGGCGGTTTCCATGGCTTAGGAAATGCGCGTTTTAAATCAAGTACAAACCGTGCTCCGCGTCAAAAAACCTTAGGGACAGAAGGCGAAGTACGCAACCTTAAACTAGAGTTATTGTTACTAGCAGATGTAGGCTTATTAGGTTTGCCAAATGCAGGTAAGTCTACCTTTATCCGTAGTGTATCGGCAGCAAAACCAAAAGTAGCAGATTACCCATTTACGACGCTTATTCCAAATTTAGGTGTGGTACGTCCTGAAGCTAATAAATCATTTGTTATCGCTGATATACCAGGCTTAATTGAAGGCGCATCGGATGGTGCTGGTTTAGGTATTCAATTTTTGAAACACCTAGAGCGCTGTAGAATATTACTGCATATTATTGATGTAATGCCAGTTGATGGCTCAAATCCAGTTGATAATGCATTTGCGATTGTTAATGAGTTACATCAGTACAGTCCTAAATTAGCAGAAAAACCGCGCTGGTTGGTATTTAATAAAATAGATTTATTACCAGCTGACGAAGCAAAAGCTTTATGTGAAAAAATTGCACAAGAGCTAGGCGAAACTGAAAATATTTACAGTATTTCTGCTATTAATAAATCAAATACTCAACCACTAATTCATGACGTAATGACATTGCTTGAAAGCATGCCAAAAGAGAAATTCGTTGAAACTACAGACGAAGAGGTTGAGTTTAAGTGGGATACCTATCATCAAAAAGCCGCTAAAAAGAGCGACGATGATGATGATTGGGATGAGTGGAATGAAGATGATTACGACGTAGAAGTTGTGTACGAGCGTTAATTATAATTAATTACATATAAAAGGAGCTTATGCTCCTTTTTCTTTGTTTAATAATAAATACTGGATAATTAGTGTGATAATTTCAATGATTGCTGCAATGGCAAATAACCGTGTAATTGGCCTTAATAATACAATGCCTTGGCATTTACCTGGAGACTTACAGCATTTTAAAAAAGTAACCACAGGTAAACCTGTGATTATGGGGCGCAAAACATTTGAGTCTATTGGACGGCCTTTACCTGGGCGTCGTAATATTATTATTACCCGTAATAACCAGTATCAAGCAACTGGAATAGAAATTGTTACAACGCCAGAGGCCGCGTTAAATTTAGTTGCTGATGTGGAAGAGGTGATGATCATTGGTGGTGGAAATATTTATCAACAATTTTTAGAAAGTGCACAAAGACTTTATTTAACCTTTATAGACTTAGATGTTGAAGGTGACACTCAGTTTCCTGATTACGAAAAAGTGGCAACCTGGCAGGTTAAAGATGAAATACAAATGGCTGCGGATGAAAAAAATCAATATAGTCATAAGTTTGTAACTTTATATAAAAACCCTTAACATTATTGCGAAATACTGAGCATATTGGTACAATATTAACTAATCCAATAGGAATAAAGTATTATAAAAAGGGTTTTCCATGATTAAGTTATCAAAGCTAGTTGTTATTACTGCGCTTGCAGCCGGTTCGTTTGTATATACTGCCCCTGCACAAGCAGATGATCAGTTAGCGATTTCTATCTGTGAGTATATTGCAGCGGATGATAAAAATCGTTTACGTAGTAAGCTTAAAAGCTCACGAGTGAAAGTTCGTAATATATACGACGCAGTATTTTGTAACGGCAATAATTTATTGCGTCATGCAGTGGCAAGTAATGCATTAGACAGCGGTGAATATATAGTAAAAAACTTATCTAAAAGCTCGCTAGAAGATGGTGCTGATATATCATGGGCTGAATCGAACGGTCATTCAGGATCGCCCTTAATTACTATAATTAAAGAGCGCGCAGGTCTTTAATTTTACAATAAATACGATTAAACCACGTTTTATACGTGGTTTTTTTATGCCTATATTTTTATAAATAATTTTAAATAACACAGCACTATTTTAGTATTGTAATCCCCCCCTTTTAACACAAACGCCAACCTTATTAAAAACATAACCCTTTTTACTTATTAACTTACTTATTGTGTTGAAATGAACTTATAGCCGACTCTATAGGTGCTGAAGTTAAAGGAATCTAGGAATAGCCACAAAAAATAACTCATTGTTTTTATTTGGGTTAACATTCTTGTTGTTGCTTTGACAGCTCATGAATTTAATACGATTAGTCGTATTTGCCATTAAACTGTCATAAATAGTCAATATTCTACGCGCATATGATTTTAGGGATTTATTTATGCGCGCCTTGCGTAATACCATGATGCCGATCGCTCAATACCATTCAAGCCGATCACTTTTTTGTCTGTCAGTAGACCTCAGTAAA
>NZ_JAGGDL010000059.1:0-14160 GCF_017653575.1 Pseudoalteromonas sp. K222D | reverse complement strand
GCTTTATTCCACAAGAATCGACAATTTCCCGCATATTGCGCCATTTTAGCGTTAATATCGGGTGTTGTTTTTAAACGAAATTTATAAGCTTTGCGAATAATCATACTGTTATTATATACAGTCAATCAAAAAGGAACAAGCCACTTAGTCGCTTCGCGACTATTGCCTTATATCACCGACCTAAAGGAACGGTGATATAAGGCAAAAGTTGATAAATGACTACCAATTAAATCATTAACCACTTAATGATTAGTTTCGCGGTATTTAGTTTTTTTACAAGTTTGTTTATAGGTACAAAAAGTATAGGACAGGTTTTAGGTAAAAATTAACCAATGTTAGTGTTATGAATGTAGGCGGGAGTTTACCTCGCGCTTATGGGCTCGTAGGCGTTGAGCTTGCTGACGCGAAAAGCGCAGCTTTTAATGTGTAGGCACGATTATGCATCCGAATAAATTAGAACTAGTTGTGTGGGTTTAAGGGTTTTAAAACCTCATTCGAGATTATATCGCGTTGGCGATGGCAACCAAAGAGCGGCTGCCGCCGACCGCCCTTTGGAATCCCCCGGCGCACCCGAGGATCACACTGTTTCCTCAAGCTAAAAATTGCTATGAACGTAAACGCGATGAAATACTTCCCTGTAAAAGCATCGCTTTTTGTGGCATCCATGCCACTCATTACTCAGCAATTTTTTACTTTCGGGTGTGATCACGGGGAATTGGAGTGTGTTGGTATATTGGTGTTATGAATGTTGGCGGGAGTTTACCTCGCGCTTGTTTAAATTGAAGGTTAAATGTTCGCTCGTAGGCGTTGAGCTTGCTGACGCAAAAAGCGCAGCTTTTAATATGTAGGCACGATTATGCACCCGGATTAATTTAAACGTGTTGTGTGGGTTTTTAAATTTAGTAATAACAAAAGCTTGTACTTAATTGTTTAAAAGTTAAGGCTAAATTTACATAATTGTAAAAGCAGGCGCGTATTAATGATAATGGCGTAGTTTTTATTGGTTATATAACTAATAAGCCTATATTTATTTTTACCAATCAGGTAAATTGTTTTAAATGAATACTAACTTAATAATACGTTAGTTATTAACAGATAAGCCAAGGAGCGGTGTGTCTCGTGTCAAACTCCACACTTAGTTACTACAATCAAAACGCACAAAGCTTTAGTGACTCAACCTTAAATGTTGATATGTCAGTGCTGTATGCTGAGTTTTTGCCACACGTTACCGAACACGGCCATATTTTAGATGCAGGTTGCGGTAGTGCCCGCGATGCAGCTTATTTTAAAAAGCAGGGTTTTACTGTGAGTGCGTTTGATGCAAGCGCAGAGCTTGCCGCATTAGCAAGCAGTTACTTACAACAACCCGTCGACGTTAAAACCTTCCAACAGCTAGATTACGTTAATAAATACGATGCTATTTGGTGCTGCGCTAGCTTATTGCACGTGCCAAAAGCTGAACTTCCGCAGGTGTTTTTAAACCTACAAACTGCATTAAAACCGAATGGTGTTTTGTATGCATCGTTTAAATATGGCGACACAGAGCGTGTGCATAATGGCCGTGAATTTACCGATTTAACCGAAAATGCTTTAACGCATTTACTTAATTACACACAGTTAAAAGTGATTAAACAATGGCAAAGTGTTGATCAGCGCCCAGAGCGCGAAAGTGAAGTGTGGCTAAATGCGTTGATTAAAGTAGTGCACGTTTTATGATTGGAGCAATGCAGCAACAGCTCGACTTTATTGCGTATATTCAACGAATGTTAGTTGAAGGGGACTTTAGCGCAACTTATAAGTTTGCCCTGCTGCATGCTATTGCCGATGTATGTGTAGAACAGCCGTTATTGTCAGATCAAAGTGAGTTAGTAATAGAGTTACCTACACTTGCCGATAAATTAATTACCTTATATTGGCATCATGCAATGCCGTTTCCGTCAGAACATACCGGTGAAAGCGCTCTGCTTTTGCAAAACACAGGCGCGCAATCAAAAGTAATTAGCGTATTGTTTGAATGCCAACAAAACAATATTCGTAATTTACGCCAGCTAAAGCAAAGTTCATTTTACAAACCAACATTTAACGCTGCTATGGCAACATTGAAAAGTGGTCCGCTTTGGCGATTACAAATACTTGCCAAACAAGAAGAATGCTTTTTATACCCACACACTAAAAACACTAAATTCATTACCTTAAATGCTGGCATCGCCAGTTGCTTTAGACGTTTTTATGATTTAGTCGTGTACTTAGCTAAAAATGCGTGGCTGCAAAAAATTCAAAGTATAAAGTACAACCAAACACTTATTGGCCCGCAAAGCCAACTGCATGATTTTTTATTTGGCTTTGACCGTAACGCACTCACAAAAGCAAAACCTGTGTTAGTAGAGCTGCAATCAAACTCATGCTTTTATTGCCAAAAGCCAATGAAAAACGATATTGAGGTCGACCACTTTATACCGTTTGCCCGTTACGCAAACGACCTAGGCCATAACTTTGTAGCAGCGCATCGCACATGTAATAACAATAAGCGCGACTTTTTAGCTGCGCAACAGCATCGCGAGCGCTGGCAAAATCAAAACTTGGTTGTTAACAGCCAAATTATTAGTAATGAGCTAAGTGCGTATTTTCACTGCGATGCAGATAAGTCACTCGCAGTAAGCAATTGGGCGTATCAGGTGGCACAAGCCAACAACGCTAAATTATGGCTTGGAAATAAAGACCATTTTGAGCAAGCAAAACCAACCGCCGATATAGTGGCTTTCCCGCAAGCAAAACAAACAGAGTTAAATCAAGCTGCAGAGCCTGTTATTAGCTTAAAATCAACTGATAATGCATTAAAGCTGCCGTATTTCCCCAATATAAAAATTGCCTGTGGGCATTTTAAAACAGGGGATGAGAGCGACATGGAATTAATAGCTGCACCACTTGGCGCAGGTAAGCTCGACCCACAAGTACACTTTTTTGCGCATGCATCGGGTAACTCAATGAATGGCGGTAAACACCCAATACTTGATGGTGATTTACTGCTACTTGAGCTTATAACACCCGATAAAGCGGGATCGCTACGCGGCCAAATAGTGGCGATTGAACGTGATGATATAAACGGGGATGGGCAGTATTTACTGCGTAAAGTTAATAAATTACCCAATGGGCAATATGAGCTAATCGCTCAAAACCCAGATTACGAAGTAATGATTGCAGATGAAAGCATGCGAACATTTGCGCGGTTTAAGCAAGTGGTTGTGTAATTTGTAATTGTAGGCAGGAGTTTACCACCCGCTTTAACTTGTAGGCGTTGAGCTTGCTCGCGCGAAAAGCGAAGCTTTTGAATGTTGATGCAATTTGCGGCGTTTATAAATGCTGTTTTGGTGTTTGGACTCAGGGATTAAAAACCTCTATTCGAGGTTTTATCGCGTTGGCGATGGCAACCAAAGGGCGGCTGCCGCCGACCGCCCTTTGGAATCCCACGGCGCACCCGAGGATCACACTGTATCTTCAACTTACGTTAATGATGTGAACGTAACCAGCGTAGATAGGCCATCCATGGCCAAGCTACGCTTTGTACAGCATCCATGCTGTAAATTACTCATCATTAACTTATTTTCAGGTGTGATCACGGGGAATTGGAGTGTGCTGGTCGATTGGTGTTTATTAATTTCAATTGTTTGTTATTTAATGGATTAAACAACCTGAATGCGAAGTGAACGATGTTGCCGTAACAATAATTAACTGGTACGTTAGTAGTCACATTAAAAGAAAGGACTCTATAAAATGAAGCTTAATCAAGTTTTATCAATTGTTAATCAAGTCGAAAAATCAAAATTCATTTCTTGTCTAGATCGTTTATGTACCGATGCGGCTAAAGATAATAAAAAGCTAGCTAAAACAATAGACAATATTGATGGCCAAATTAAAAATGCATCAGGCAGTGAAATAACTCAATTATTTAACACCGTTCGGGAGTTTTTTAAAAACTCAGTAAAAGAGCAGATCTTAATGAGCACTGCACAGCTAAATTTACTGGTGAATATTTTAAGTCGAGATGGTAATGGAGTTGCAAGGATAAGCTGGATTGAGTCGCTTTACGAAAAAGAGTGGGCTGAATTATCAAAGCTTTCAAAAGAGCTTAAAGAGTGTATTCAACAAAACTCAGCAGAGGGTATTTTAGAAAGAAATCGCGCATTAAAAATTTATCATGCTTGTATGAAAGAAGCATATTTCAATGACGAAAAAAACAACAGAGATGCTAAAGTTACAGACGATGAGCGCAGTATTCTTAATGTGCTTTCTAATGAGTTAAACCTTACAACAGATGAATGTGCCGCAGTAGAGCACCTAGTTGATATTATCCCTCAAAATGGTGTGTTAGATGCCTTAAATAGTCTAAGAGATATAGGGCTGTTATTTATAAGTAAAAAACGCCAAGAAGTGTTTATTCCAGATGAAATTGTAACTCTACTTAATGAAATTCAAGGCAAAGATTTAGCCGATAAATACGTACTCAGAATACTTAGAACACTCACAGATGCTGAGCTTTCGAATGCGCTTAAAGCCCATGGGCGTAAAATTAGAGGTGTAAGCCGCACTGATAAAATTCAAACAATTATTCACTCAGGGATTAGCGCCGCTAAATTATTATCGGACGATATTCATAATGTCGAAGATAACCAAAATCAACGTAAAGAACGCCTAAAGCAGTTGATACAAGACCTAGAAATTGATACTGAAAAATTAGGCACTACTTTAGATGAACGTATTGGTTTAATACTGTCATCATTATCAGGTGCTACAGAAAAAGAGTTTGATTCACTTAGCGCCAGTGGTTTTAAACAACTTCTAAAAACACTAGAAGAACACTTCCCAACGATGCAAGCTGTACTAAAAGAAGCATTTGAGCTTGAAGCTAATGAATTAATTGACACTGAAAAGCTGCGTGCTTTAAGTATTACGCCACACGACATTTTATATTTACTTTCGAATGATGAAGTAAAAGAAATTCGCGACAGTATGGGGCTTTCTAAGCGTGGCAATGCGCGTTTTGCTATTTTAGAAAGCTTTGCAAATGCCACCGATAAACTAATCGAGAACTACGATGCACTAGCACGGCGTGACATTAACGCATTAAAAGAAGCGGGTGCAGATGTAACAGAGGCCGATATTGGCGTTAAATTTGAAGAAGTCACAAAGGCTATTTTTGAGCTATTAGAACTTAATATCGACGAAGATCTCCGTAAAGACCTAAATACCACCAAAGACAAAGCTGATATCGTAATTTCACTTAGTGATAACGATATAATTATCGGTGAAGCAAAAACCTGTAAAAATGGTGACTTTGCTAAATATTCAACAACCTCACGCCAAGTAAAAGCCTATGTAACCCGCGCTGAAAACCAAGGTAAGCGCGTGGCACAGGTATTAATAATTGCCCCTAGCTTTTCTGACGACTTCATCGAATCAGCTGAAATGGATACAGAGGTTAATATTTCACTACTCGAAGCACATGGCCTTAAGTTAATACTTGATGCTTACAAGTCAAAGCGTAACCCAAGTTTTGCGCCTAAGTTACTGACCAAAGGCGGTTTGCTGAAAGCTGAGTTAATAGCGAAAAATATATAGATATTTTGGAGAAAAATTTGCAAAAAGATCACAAAGATAATTTATTTAAGTTAAGACCGGCTGGTAGACATATTCTAGCTATGGGTAGAGAGTTGATTAAAGATAATTATTCAGCTGTTATGGAGTTAGTTAAAAATGCTTATGATGCTGATTCAGAATCAGTGAAAATGAAATTTGAACTTGACCATGTTAACAAAAATATAAAAATCATTATAAAAGATTTTGGCCATGGAATGAGCCGGGAAACCGTTTTAAACAAATGGTTAATTCCTTCAACTGACGATAAATTAAAAAGAAAAAAAAGTCCTAAGGGAAGAGTTATGCAAGGGCGGAAAGGTTTAGGCCGTTATGCTGCAGCTATTTTAGGTAATACATTAAAAATGCAGACTGTTGATCACATTGGTTATCAGACTCTTGTCGATATTAACTGGAATGACTTTGATAATGCTGAATTTATGGATGAGGTGGAATTACCAATTGAGACCTATAAGGTTAGCGACAAACCAGGAACTGAAATACATATATTCGGAGATAAAGAGTTTTATGACTTTTGGGATGAGTCTGAATTCAATAATTTAAAATTTGAATTAAAAAAACTAATATCTCCAATACATGAAAATAAAAAATATGATGACTTTAACCTCTATTTAGATATTCAAGATAGCAGGCAGGGGGGGCTATTTCAAGGTGAAGAAAAAATAGAGCCATTTCCTTTATTGGATTATTACGATTATAAAATATCAGGAAGAATTAATAACCAAGGAAAGGGGGTTGTAACATTTGTTAATAATAAAGAGCAGGCAGTACAGGATGATCAACTAATATTTAACTTTGGAAATAAAACAAAGTGTGGTGATATTGAGATTGATATCAGAGTTTATGATCGTGAAAGCCAATCAATTGATAATCTTATTAAAAAAGGTCTAAAAGACGAAAGCGGTAATTATCTGAACAAAAGCCAAGCAAAAAGCTTATTAAATCAATCCAACGGTATTGGTGTATATCGAAACGGTTTTAGGATTCGACCATTGGGCAACCCTGATTTTGATTGGCTTAAATTAAATAGTGATCGAGTCCAAAACCCTTCTCTGCATATTGGTAGTAATCAAGTAATTGGATTTGTAAAAATACAAAGCGAAGAGCTTTCAAATCTAAAAGAAACTAGTGCTAGAGATGGCATAAAAGATAACAAAGCATATCAAAATCTTATAGCTATAGTGAAACAAGTATTAAGCGAGTTAGAGGTAAGACGCTTTGCTTATAGAAGAAAATCAGGATTGACAAAGGGTGCTGTAAAAATAGAGCAAGATTTTGAAAAGCTTTTTTCTTTTATTAATGTAAAGAAGCAGATTAAAAAGACACTAATTAAAGAGGGTATGTCGGAAGAGTCTACAGACGAGATATTTAAAATCTTAGATGATAAAGAAGCTGATAGTGCCAAGTTAATCCAAGATATTAAAAAGAAAGTTGCAATATATCAAGGACAAGCAACTTTAGGTAAAATAGTTGATGTTGTAATGCATGAGGTTAGGAAGCCACTTGGATTTTTTAACAATCAGTCTAAAAATTTGGATTACTGGGTTGGTGAGTATGTTTCATCACCATCACAAGAAAATAAAAATGAGATTTTGAAAATATCTAAGAATTTCAGTATAAATACCAATGTACTTTCAGAACTATTTAATCGGCTAGATCCTTTGGCAACAACACAGCGAGGGAAAAAAACAAGTTTTAAAATAAAAGATTCAATTCACCATTCAATAAGTGTTTTTTCAAGTCAAATCAAAGCAAATAATATTTTAATAAATATTATTTGCGATGAAAATATTGAGTTGGTTGGCTGGATTAATGACATATATGTAATTATTACAAATCTATTAGATAATAGTATTTTTTGGCTAATTGAAAAAGATATAAAAAACAAAGAAATAAATATAATTGTTAGAGGCAATGGCAATTTATTTGAATTTCTTGACTATAAAGATAATGGACCCGGAATATCAAAAGAACTCATTGAAACTGAATCTATTTTTGAGCCTCAATTTTCAACTAAGGTTAATGGTATCGGTATAGGTTTACCTATAGCAGGGGAAGCTGCACATAGAAATAAATTAGATCTCAAAGCATTTGAGTCTGATACCGGTGTTTATTTCAGATTACAGTCAATGGAAGAATGAAATGAAAATATTGTTAGTTGAAGATGAAGCTAGTTGTATAGATGATTTTGAATCAACGTTAAAAAGATATAATCATCAAAATAATAAGTGTATTCAGTACGAAGTAGCTAAAAATGTTGAAGAAGCGAACTCAATGTTAAATAGCTCATTTGATGGAGCTATAGTCGATTTAAAACTTGAGTCAAAAGTGACCGGTGGGAATGAAGTAATAAGAAATATACAGGACAATTTTAGAATACCAATTGTAGTATTTACAGGGACGCCAAGTAATCTAGATCAAGAAGAAAACCCATTACTTGGCTTATATTTGCGAGATCGTGGGTATGACGATGTTTTGAATTTTTTAGTTAAAATATACAATACAGGTTTGACCCAAATTCTAGGAGGAAGAGGTCTTTTTGAAAAGGCGATGAATGAAGTTTTTTGGACTAATATCCCACAAGCTATTGAGCATTTCCAAAAAGACTGTAACCCTGAAACAAGTCAGGTGCAATTATTGCGTTTTACTCTAGCTCATATGTACGAACATATCGATCTTGATTTTAATACCAATAGTAATTCTGCCGAGACCTATATATATCCAGGGAGCAAAAAACTACAAGGAGGGTCTATTGTAAGAAGTAAAATGCAACAAAACCTATATATTTTATTGACACCTGCTTGTGATTTAGCTCAATGCAAAGCTGATTATTTGCAGTTAGCACAAATTAAAGAGATTAGGGAGATTCCAGAAATAATCGACATTTTACCAGCTGATGGTGAAGAGTTAAGTAACAATAGATCTAATAAAATAAATAATAAAATTCAGAACTTTGTAAGAAATAAAGCTGCTAGATATCATTACCTTCCAATGTTTGGTGCAGTCGAAAATGATAGTGTAGTTGATTTTCAAAATATCCATTCTATAGAAGAAAGTAAATTTTTAGAGCATTACGAACTTTTAGGATCTGTTTCGAATTATTTTTACAAAGATCTGCTTAGCCGTTTCTCGGCGCTGTATTCGAGGCAAGGTTCGCCTGATTACGACTTTATAGACGAAGAAAAAAAATTGTTTTTAAAATTAACTAATACAATAACTTAAAAATAATATAGGCTATCTGCTGTGCCAAGTATGGTGGCACAGCATTCCCCACCTGCACATACTGGTTTGTTCTTGTCCCTTCAAAAATATAATTATCTGGAAACGTTTGTAGACGCGCAGCTTCGCGTACGCTAAGACTACGGCATTGCTGTGGATCATAGTGAATAAAGTAATGTCCATCTTTTGAGATATGACTAGTTACAGTCGTAGCATACTTATTGGCGACTTGAGCTCTGAAGCGATCTGAGTGAGTACCTGTTTCCCAGTTTGCATGGGCTGGTGCTAGTTCTTTTGGGAAGTGGCGAGATTTAGGTGATAACCCTTCAATTTCTGCATACGCGGCACAATAGGCGTAACGAAGTAAATCATCCACCATGTGACCTCTTGTTTCGTGGTTTAATACCACTTTAAGGTTCAAATCTATATACCAAGACCTTAATGGCTCTGGCATAGCAGGAACTTTGCCACTTAATGCTTTTTCTGTTCTCGTTAAACCTATTTTTGGCTTAAGGTTTAAGCTGTTTGTAGATTCTTCATTAAATTGCTTTATCAGAATTTTCTTGAGCTTTATCGCGTTGCTAGCGACAGCCTTTTCCCAATCTTTTGCATTATCTTTTTGTTTTGAAAAGCCGCTGCGTAAATTTGGTAAGTCACTAATAACTTGTTTTACGGTAACTTGATGATCGCATACGTTTAGTGTTTCTGGAATTGCTTTAATATCCTCACGTACACCAAGTAAAATTACACGATGCCTAGCTTGAGGTATACCGTATTGCTCACAACGAATTAAAAAATCGGCAGAATCTTTGTATTGTGGATCTTCTGGATTTTCTGCATCAACCACTAATGAATAGATTTTATATTTTGGAATATTCTTGTGTTTGGTCACTTTTCCAGGGCTACGCAAATCTTCTAATATTTGAGGAAACATGACTTGGCCGTTAACTTTTGCCGTAAGTATCCCTCTTACATTTTCCATCACAAAAATATCAGGCTTCGCTAGACAAATTACTTCTAAGTACTCTTTGTATAAAAAGTGGCGAGCATCATCTTCTGCTATGTAACTTTTGTTACCAGCATTTCGTGAACGTCCTGCAAGTGAATAGGCTTGGCATGGAGGGCCACCGATTAGAACTTTTGGGCCTTTATGCTTTTTGACCAGTTCCTTTATGCGTTTATGGATTAGCTTATTGTCTTTGCCTAGTTCTTTTGCACCATTTAGAGTTTCTTTATTGGCTTCTGTTGCAACATCAGGGTGGAGCTTGAATAACTCATCTCTTGTAATTTCACCATGTAGATAACGATAGTAATTATTTAATGATTGAGATTTGGTTTTGAGTGTACGATAAAATGCACGAGTTGTTAAAGTTTGATGAGCATGGACATCCTTTTCAACAGAAATACCGATTTGAAAAGGTGATTTACCATCAGAGGTTTGAGCCGCTGAAATTCCTTCCCCAAGCCCACCAGGGCCAGCGAATAAATCAATAACCAGAATTTCACCGTTTTCCATAACTTTACTACTAAATAATTTAATGACGTAGAATGATACCAGGCTTATACATGGTCTTAAAGTTTTAAATAGCAGTACTACTGCTAATAGAACAAATTAGCAACACTATTAGAAATTTAAACACAGATGCTGAGATATTTCCCCGTGATCACACCCGAAATTGAATTAATGGTGAGTAATTTACAGCATGGATGCTGTTAAAAAGCGTAGCTAGGCCACGGATGGCCTATCTACGCTGGTTACGTTCATATCATTAATTTAAATTGAGGAAGCAGTGTGATCCTCGGGGCGCCGTGAGATTCCAAAGAGAAGTCGGCGGTTACTTCTCTTTGGTTGCCATCGCCAACGCGATATGTAAAATAATTTGCAACTAAAAAAATCGTATCACGATTTAAATTTTGTTCAATTACTTGCGTAATTAACTGCTCGTAAATACCAATTTGCTGCATTAAAACCACTCCCTGTTTGCGAACATTCAGTTTACTAAAAAATGCAATGTAAACAAGCATTAACTCATTGTTGAACTAAAGGCAGCTGCCAAGACAACTCCCCCGTGATCACACCCGAAATTGTATTAATGGTGAGTAATTTACAGCATGGATGCTGTTAAAAAGCGTAGCTAGGCCACGGATGGCCTATCTACGCTGGTTACGTTCATATCATTAATTACAATTGAGGAGATAGTGTGATCCTCGGGGCGCCGTGAGATTCCAAAGAGAAGTCGGCGGTTACTTCTCTTTGGTTGCCGTCGCCAACGCGACATATAACTAATATTTGCAATTAAAAGCCCAAGCGCGAGGTAAACTCCCGCCTACAATTCAAAAGTTGCGCTTTTGGCGTCAGCAAACTTAACGCCTACAAAATTACTTTTACTATTGCGCTAAAGCACGACTTAGTAATTCCCCTAAACTATCTGTTTCTATTTTATATCCAATCCCTTATATTCACTCTAGGAGCTCAAAGGAAGAAAGCGCTCAATTTAAGGATGAATAATGATTAAATGGATTTTATTGATACTACTTGCCATATTTACAACGTTACCTCAAGCATACGAATCCTACTCACAAAGTCGCTGCGACAGAATTGAAAAAGAACGTGAAACAATACGTTCACGGTTGCGTCAAGGCTATAGAGTGAAAGAAGGTGAGCGATTAAAAGCACGATTCAAATCTTTATTTGAAGAACTTGCAAAGCATTGTGATAACCCCAAACAAACCAATCGAACACATCAACGATCTTCCGTTTATAGCACTAGTAATAACGCGTTATTACACACAAAAATGCCGAATATGCAATTTTATAGTGATAGCTATAACGACCCAGGTAAGCTTAAAGCTTGGTCTGAGTTTTATACTTTACCTAAACGTTGCCGAGCTAAGGGAATGGAGTCATCCGATTTTGTATGGTGCAGTGAGTACCGCGGTGAGCAAAAACGATTATTTGAAGAGCAGTGGAATAAGCGGCCATAAATATGTTAAACACACAATGGCGAGTGCTATTTGTATTTATTGTGCTGTTAATTGCATCGGCACTTATTGCTAATCATTTAACAGGACGGGTATTCAATTATCATGATCCTATTGGCAGTTTTAGGGCAATTTACGAAGATATAAAAACTAAAGTTGAAATGGCAGAAGAGCCTGAACTAACCGTTGTGAAAACGGCTGCTGCCCCGTCATTTTCTTCTAAAACTGCAATGCAAAACCATTTACCACAAGCCGACACTACGCGCTGTGTAGATGTATCATTAGGTAAAGTTAAATATAAGCGTAATGGCAATATTTACACCTGGACAGATAGCAATGGCGTACCACATTTTAGTGATAAAAAGCCTGACTTTGAGGTAGCAACACTCGACACAGATTTTGTTGAGCCGCTTGATTACTTTGAATTAACGCTACATGCAGCTAACTTACCGCCATCGTTTACTGAAGAGTTACGTATAAAGCTCAATACTGTTTTTAAGGTGTATGGCCAAATTATAGGTGTTGATGCATTAAAAAAAGTAAGGTTAAATTTAACTGTATTTGCAACACGAAGAAGCTATGAGCAAGCAATTAAACTGCGCGGGGCCGATCCAACAAACACCGATGGTATGTATTTTCATTCTACCAACTCAGCTTTAATAAATTATAGAAATGAGCAAAGTGCTATGCGCACAGCGGTACACGAAGCGGTGCATGCGGTTAACAAAGCAATATTAGGCTCGACTCCTCGCTGGCTCAATGAGGGGTTAGCTGAGTATTTTGAATATACCAAAAACAGCATGCAACTAGTTAGTGTTGAGCCACATCCTGGCTGGGTAAATAATAAGCGCGTAGCGCAAAGTGTTTTTACTATTAATTGGTTGATAGGTTTAGATGACACGTGGCAAACAGGCGATGACACTAAACTTTATGCGAGCAGTTGGGCTGCTATATATTTTTTGATGGATTCTAATAAAGGCAAACAGTTTTTAAAAAGCATCATGCTAGCCGAGCAAAAATCGCCATGCAGTAAACTCACTGCAGCAGAGTTAAAAAATATGCTGTATCAGCATTTTCCGCAATTGGATAAAGACTATAGACAATGGTTGAAAACCCCATTTAGAAAACAGAGTTTTTAAGGAGTTATGCAAAGCACTACGCGAATTAAACTCGGCTCTAAAAACAAAGCGCGAGGTAAACTCCCGCCTACAATTTGAAGGCTGATGCTGAGATATTTCCCCGTGATCACACCCGAAATTGAATTAATGATGAGTAATAGCTGCGCATGGCGGAATTTTGTTCCCGACAAATTCCAAGTACCTAAATCCCTTTAGGCAATGCGCGATAGCCGTGACTTTGCCATGGACGGCGAATACACGGCGTTTACGTTCATATCATTAATTACAATTGAGGATATAGTGTGCTCCTCGGGGCGCTGTGAGATGACGAATGACCAAAGCGTAGCTTTGCAGCTTGAGGAAGTGGAGGCATGGAAGCCGACAGTAACCCAGCTTCATGGATGAATTATTTGCAGCAGAGATTATTTGGAGACTATGCCCCTTGGTTGCCGTCGCCAACGCGACATTCTAATACGTTTTTAAAAATAGCAACGCTAATCTGAATGCGGTATAAATACAGCACTTGAATTTAGAGGTACTTCATGGACGATTTAATCAATAGTGGCTTAAGCCTTTTATTTGTTGTTGGCAGTGTTTATTCATTACTAGGTGTTTTGTTTTTTCGAATTTGGTCACATCAAAAAAATGCAAAACTACCAATAGAACGCGATAAGTTAAAGCGCGTTGCGGCTCAAACACTCAGTGAACAAGTGAATGAAAAAATAGTTGATGTGATAGGGCTTGTAAGTTTATCGGCTTTAACTGTAACTATGCCTTTTGCTATCAAAGGTATTGCTGAAATGTTTGCCAGCGGCAAGTTTAATTACTTTTTAATTATTATGATCATCTTAGGTTTAGCTTATGTAGCAAGAAAGCTTTGGGTTGAATCTAACAACTTAATAAAATTAAAGCTTGGGCGTGATGCCGAATTAGCAGTTGCTTCCGAACTTATAGAGTTACAGTCACACGGTTATCAAATTTTTCATGATATACAAGCCGATGGTTTTAATATTGATCATTTAGTAGTAGGGTTAAATGGTATTTTTGCTATTGAAACCAAAGGCAGACATAAGCGAATAAAAGATGATACAAATTACAAAGTTAAATTTGAGGTAACTATTCACCAAGACAAATTATTTTCTAAGGATCTTTTTTAGCTATTGACTGATCCTGCCAGTATGCCAAGCTA
>NZ_JAGGDL010000058.1:0-14998 GCF_017653575.1 Pseudoalteromonas sp. K222D | reverse complement strand
TTTACTGAGGTCTACTGACAGACAAAAAAGTGATCGGCTTGAATGGTATTGAGCGATCGGCATCATGGTATTACGCAGCTAAAATCATTTAATATAAAAACAAAAGCCTGAGTACGCTCAGGCTTTTTTTATAGCTCACAAATATAAAACACTCCAATACCGATTCTATTTTATTTGTTTTGGTTAGCTTAGATCTTGAAGATTCGTCCATGTATGAGCCTAATTGCCATTAAAATTTAACACTCAACTTACTTATCCTGACGATAAAAATATTTCGTTATCTTTTATTTCAAATTCGATTAAAAATCAGCATACCAACAGAGTTGTTCTGGCTTGGGTACACTTGTTTTAAATAACAATTGTCATAACATTTTTTAGGAATAAACAAATGAACAAAGCATTGCTAGCATTAATCGTAGCACCTCTATTTGCACTGTCTGCACTTAATGTGGTTGCAGAAGATGCGGCGGACGCTTCAGCTGAAACAGTTAAAGAATACACAGAAATGTGTGTTAACTGGGCTAAAGATGACGACGTAAGCAATGAAGAGCTTTATGGCTATGTATTAAAGTGCGTGAATGATGAACTTGTATCAGAAGGCTACAAAAAAGTCTCTGCTGTAAAAATTTAATTCAATTTATTGTCTAATTAAGTCTATTGCTAATACAGCCGTTGCGAACACTTTTAATTAGATATAAAAAAACCGGAATCGACACTCAAAGTGTATTCCGGTTTTTTATTGCTTTCAAAAAGAGAAAAATTAAATACTTATATTAGTATTATTTATTCATCATCTTTTTTAGTTTTTGCTTTAGCCTTAGTTTTAGCAGGCGTTTTTTTAGCAGCTGCTTTCTTTTTGGGTGCTGCTTTTTTCTTCGCTTCTTCAACCCACTTACCCGCAACATAATGCGCAGTCCAACCGGTCGCTTTACCGTCGACTTCGGTCATTACATACTGCTCTTTATTTTTACGGCTGTAGCGTACAACAGCTAAGTTTCCATCTGGATCTTGTGCTGGTGCATCGGCTAAGTAATAAAACTTAGGTGAAATACGGTCTCTAAAGCGTTGTAACTCTTCAACCTTAGGCGCACGTGTTTCGCGAGATTTAGGGAAGGTATTTGCAGCCAAGAAAATACCTGCTGCGCCATCACGTAAAACAAAATACGCATCTGACTTTTCACATTCTAATTCGGTAATGTGAACAGGGTCTTCTTTTGGCGGCGCAGCTTCGCCGTTTTTAAGTAACTTACGGGTATTTTTACACTCATCGTTATTACAACCAAAGTACTTACCAAAACGTCCCGATTTTAATTCCATATCCGCGCCACACTTATCACATTCAATAAGTGGCCCGTCATAGCCTTTAATTTTAAACGTGCCCTGCTCAACTACATGGCCACTACATGCTGGGTTATTACCACATACATGTAATTTACGGGTTTCGTCGATTAGATATGAATCCATTGCCGTTTCACAAATTGGG
Source organism: Pseudoalteromonas sp. K222D (assembly GCF_017653575.1). Classification (NCBI taxonomy): domain Bacteria; kingdom Pseudomonadati; phylum Pseudomonadota; class Gammaproteobacteria; order Alteromonadales; family Pseudoalteromonadaceae; genus Pseudoalteromonas; species Pseudoalteromonas sp. K222D. The sequence continues at coordinate 13,515 of NZ_JAGGDL010000058.1, read as the reverse complement.
CAACGTTTCATTTGCATTAATGTTTCGGTTTCAAGATCTTCTGCATCGGCACTGTCTGTGGCAACGGCTTCATCGCCCGATACTAAGTTCATCGTTGTTGTACAACGCTCTTTTGGTGGCAAGTTATAACCAGTACACCCTAAGAACACACCAGTAGATGCGGTACGGATACCCATTTTACGGCTACAAGTCGGACATTCAATATCAGTTTCGACCATTTCATTAAGACGCATTCCGCCATTTTCAGGCTCGTCTTTCGCAACTGTTAATTGCGTTGAAAAGTCGGCATAAAACTTATCGAGTACTTCGGTCCAAATGCGCTCGCCTTCGGCGATATCATCTAAACGACCTTCCATTTTGGCGGTAAAGTCAAAGTTCATTAAGTCTTCAAAATTTTCTACTAAGCGGTCGGTAACTATTTCACCCATTTTTTCAGCGAAGAAACGACGGTTTTCAACCCGTACATAACCACGATCTTGAATAGTAGAAATAATAGATGCATAAGTAGATGGGCGGCCAATACCACGTTTTTCAAGCTCTTTTACTAAACTCGCTTCGCTAAAACGCGCTGGCGGTTTAGTGAAGTGTTGCTTAGGATCAAGCTCGATTAACGTTAATGTTTCGCCTACTGTTACTGCAGGTAAAGACTGATCTTCTTCGTTCTTTTTACGAATAGCAGGCTGTACTTTAGTCCAACCATCAAAGCGTAGAACACGGCCTTTGGCTTTTAGTTGGAAGTCGTTTGCTGCTACCGTTAATGTCGTTAAGTCGTATTCTGCAGGCACCATTTGGCACGCTACAAATTGACGCCAAATTAGCTCATATAGTTTTTTAGCATCGGCATCAACCCCTTCAATATGACCCGAAAGCACAGTTACACTTGATGGGCGAATTGCTTCATGCGCCTCTTGTGCATTGCCTTTTGAACTATAATTAATAGGATCTTTAGGTAAGTATTTTTCACCAAATTGCTCTGTTACATATTCGCGACACATAGCAACCGCATCTTTTGACAGATTAGTTGAGTCGGTACGCATATAGGTAATGTAACCGCCTTCGTACAAGCGCTGCGCTAGCATCATGGTTTTTTTAACGCCATAGCCTAAACGTGTACTGGCTGCTTGTTGCATAGTTGAGGTGATTAAAGGCGCACTTGGGCGACTTTTACTTGGTTTTTCGTCAACGCTTATAACTTTGTATTCTGCATTCTCAAGGCTTTTAACTGCTGCGCTAGCCTGAGCTTCATTTACAGGCTTAAATGGCTTGCCTGCTTGTTTGGCTACTTCTAAGCGTAACTCTGACTCTGCATTTTTAACATCAGCATGAATATCCCAAAATTCTTCAGGTATAAACGCTTTAATTTCGCGTTCACGCTCAACGAGTAAGCGCACTGCTACCGATTGTACGCGTCCAGCCGAAAGTCCACGTGCCACTTTTGCCCACAGTAAGGGCGATACCATAAAACCAACAACACGGTCTAAAAAGCGACGTGTTTGCTGTGCATATACCATATCGGTATTAAGCTCACCGGGTGTTTCGAATGCTTGCTGAATTGCGTTTTTTGTAATTTCGTTAAAAACCACACGCTTATATTTTGCAGGCTCACCGCCAATAATTTCTTGAAGGTGCCAAGCAATTGCTTCCCCTTCTCTATCCAAATCCGTTGCGAGGTATATTTGGTCAGCGTTTTCGGCAAGCTTTTTAAGCTCTTGTACTACCTTTTCTTTTCCTGGCAGTATTTCGTAATGTGGTTCCCAGCCTTTATCAGGGTCAATACCCATACGCGCGACTAAGTTAGAATAGTCTCGTTGCTTTTTATACGCTGCTTTCTCTTCAGGTGGTAATTTACGCACTTCAGCCGGCGTTTTAGTCGCTGGCACTTTGTTTTTTCCAGAACCTGAAGTAGGTAAATCTCGCACGTGTCCAATACTGGACTTTACGATGAAGTCATTACCTAAATATTTATTAATTGTTTTAGCCTTAGCAGGTGACTCTACAATTACTAGCGATTTGCCCATAGTTGCCTATTTCTAACCAAGTTTTTTAAAATGTGTTTAGCCGACATAAGCGGCACGAATATTTATAGGTATATCTACAAACACTAATTGTTACAAGCTTTTAATACAAACTTTTCAGTTTTAAGCGAATAAACGAACAATTTCTGAGTTTAATTTAAACAAACAGGTGTTTTTAGAGTAATTGATGGGGAATATATAGAATAGAAACAAAAAATGCCAACCTTATGGTTGGCATTTTTTTAAAACAGCATCAAATTACAGTTTTTTGTCATGTAATATTGTTATTGAAGTAGAGGAAACTAATCCAGATGTTGCTGTTGTAGTAATAGTTAAATTACCACTTACAACACTATTTTTGTCCTCTACTAATACTCTTGAGATGCCAAATGACAAGTTAATAGGTCTGATACTTGTCGTATTCGGGAAAACGTAATCAGTTGTGCCTGATAACTTCCCTTCTTCTGAAGTGATTTTTACAGTTGTTTCTACTGGTAATGGATTATTATAAATATCAGCGATATAAACTGTCGCGCTAGCACTTGTAACACCGGTTGCTTCGGTCAAATCAATTTGTGAAATTTGACACATTTTAGCGCTTGTTAAATCATTCGGTACTCTGCGAATCACTGGGCTTGCAGGGTCACTATTCACATGCACTTCAGACGCTGTTACTCCCGGTATTGCAGCGCAATCGTTGGCAAAAGTAACAACTCTGAAAAATGCAGCATCACCAGACATAACAATTTCTTGGTTTTGGAATACATTAACTAGGTCGCGACTACACAAGTTAATAGCAACATCTTCTGGCCTACATAATAAACCATTGTACATACTGTTACCTGTTGTCCACAGTCCATCATTATCAAAGTCTATAAACTCTTCAAATTCATCACCTTTAGAATTATTTACCGAACAATGATCTGCTGGTGCATTACAATCTTTACCGCCATAAGTACCATCTTCATTATTATCAATAAATGCCTCTGGAATATCAAAGAGCTCACTAAAAAAGTCTTGGCTATCGAAGTACCCATTACCATTTAGATCTGAGAATGTTTCTTCACCTATAGCATAAGCAAGCACTGTTGCTCTGCCGCCTAAAGGTAGATCAACACTGTAGTCATTATTCAAAATACCTAATGGACACGGCAAGCCTCTATCACACTTCTGTGCAATTGTATTTTCATACATAGCATTAGTGAATGGACGAGGGTTACTGCTACGCCATGTTACAGAGCAAGCGCCATTTGAAGTCGTGCAACTTGGCTCTATAACACCACCTTCAGTAATAAAGCTTACAGCGGTACCATCGGGTACAGGGTTATTGAAATGATCTGCTAGTCTTGCATTAACAGTCACCTCACTGCCGTCAACATTAAGCCCATGTACGTTAAAAATAGAACGTGATAACGAAAAGCTATTTTGATCTGCAATCCCAGTACTCACTATTAAAACATCAGAAGGTGCTGTAACGGTTACTGTTTCACTATTTATTTTTTCTTCACTTGAAGCGAGTACTTTTACCGGGGTAGGTATTACCCCCGACTGCACAACAGTATAAACTTCGCCATTAATATTGGTAAACCCTGAGGTTTGACCTAGTTTTAATCCACCTACTGTTGTGGATAGTTTAAAGTTTACTGTTCTTGACGCTAATGGATTACCATTTTCATCTATCAGTTTAAAATGCACTTCAGAGCTTTCTTTACGGTTCGCCCCACCTGTACCTTTTAATGAAATAATAGGCTCTGTTACCTTTACAAACTCTATATAACCAACATTTGCAGCAGATACATTCAGTGTTGTAGTACCTGATACGGTATTACCACCAGTAATTACCGTAGCCGTAACAACATCAGGACCTATACACCCTTGCGCTCTATAAGTTGATCTCGCTACACCACCAATACTTGTTACTAATTTATCAATAACAGCTAAACCAGCATCAACACACCCGGAAGAAAACTCAACTTCTAACGGTAATAGATATGCTGTGTTATTTTTAGTTAAGTCTACAGAGATTAGCGCAGTTGAACCTGCTGCAAGTACTTCATTTACAGCTAAAGAACTCGCTACAGCAATATCAATATCAACTGCTGCAATTTGAAATGCTTTAGTAAGGTTGCTATTTAAAACAGATACGGTAATTTCACCGGCACCAACATCTCGGCCAGGGATTATATCTAGCAAAGCGATACCGTTTTCATCAGTGATCGCGGTTCCCGTATTTGGTGAAATTGAGCCAATCGTGGTAGTTGCAGTAACTAACGTTTGTGCTAGCGCTGTAGTCGAGTCTTTCTTATTTACCTGTATATAAAGAATCCCTACAGAATCACCTGAGATACTGGCAGTTTCTTCACACGAGTTTACATTTCTGATTGTTTTAAAGTCTGAGGGGCAATTTTTTAATATGCTAAAACTTATATCTGCACTGCTTTGATTAGGATCGATAGCATCGCCACGAGTATAAAAACCTAATTTAGCTTCAACAGCCTCAAACTGTGCTGTAACAATGCCTGCACCTTCAACAGTCCCAGAAGTAAGATTTAGTTTTGCAACTCCCTCTGCATCAGTTAAGGCAGTACCAGAACTCGGTAATAAGCTCCCTAAAGTTGAGCTAAATGTTACAACTTTACCTACAGCAGGCATGCCGTTTACATCTAAAATGGTCGCCTCAACCAAACCACTATCAGTTGCGCTAATTTCACTTATTTGTGTTAAATTTGTAGAAGATAGTAAACTTAAATCTATAGTGAAATCATTAGATGTACCAGGAGGAGGCGCATCACCTTTAGATGTATAAGTGAAAGAATTCGAATCAAATGCAGTATTTTCGTCAAGCTTATAAGTAGCAGAAATTATACCAGCACCTGCCTCAATGCCTGTTAGTAAGTCTACTTTTGCGATACCTTCAGCATCTGTCATTGCGGTACCGTTTGATGGATTGATTTTACCAAAGCCCGACAAATCAAATTGAATTAATTGATATGCACTTGGTTGTCCATCTACTAATAACTTTGCTTGTGCTACTGCTGGATGTTCAAAATCAACCATTCTTGTTTCTGTGCCATCTGAAGCTATTAAATTAACTGTTAGCTGTGCTTTTTCAACAATAACTGCTTCAAAGTCAAATGGTTCAGATGAGTAAGTTTGTCCTTGATTGATGTAGCGAACAACTACACTTGAAGCTCCGGCTACATTACCAGAGGTTAACTCAATTTGAGCTACACCTGAATTATCTGTTAACACACTTCCAGATTCTGGATTCAAAGCACCTATATTTCCATCAAGAGCAAAAGTCACGCTTTTACCAGTTACAGGAGCACCAATATCATCAAGTACAGTGGCTTTTAAATCTAGTGCTTCTAAACTGGTTACAGTATTTGATTGAGCACCTGTTTCTTTTGAATAACCTTGAATACTCAACGTATAAGCAACTTGATCGCCACTTGATTGAAATGAAAATGTATCTTTATAACTCACACCATTGATTGTATACGATGCAGTAACTTCACCTGCTCCGGCTTTTTCTCCTGCTGTAAGCTTTATTACTGCAATACCTGTATTGTCTGTAATAGCTGTTCCTGATGTAGGATTTAGCTTGCCAATATCATCCACTAAGCTAAACACGACGCGCTCACCAGTAACTGCCTTACCTTCTTTAGTCAGTATCGCATGCAAATCTAATGGCTGCTCAGCGGTTACACTATTAGATTCACTACCATCTAATTTAGAGTACCCTTTTAAAAGCAATTTATAAGCTTCTTGGCCACCAGTAGATTGAAATGAAAATGTATCACTATACGTTACACCATTTATTGTATAACTGGCAGTGACTCCACCTGCTCCGGCTTCCTCTCCTGCACCAAGTTCTATCTTAGCAATACCAGTGTTATCTGTGATAGCTGTTCCTGATGTAGGATTTAGCTTGCCGATACTGTCTGCTAAGGTGAAAGTAATACGCTCTCCTGTAACAGCAATACCTTCTTTAGTTAACGTTGCATGTAAATTTAAAGGCGAACCTGCAGAAACAGTGTTTGATTTACTTCCGTCTGCTTGTGAAAACCCTTCTAAAGATAAAATAAATAAACTTGTATCATTACCCCCTGCATCTCCTGCAGACTCGAATGCAAATTGACTAGTATACGTTTCTCCATCAACTGTATAGCTTGCAGTAACAACACCAGCCCCTTTTACTGTACCAGCGGTAAGGTCTAATGTTGCAATACCATCGCCTTTTGTTAATGCACTACCAGAGCTAGGGTTCAATACACCTACTTCATCTGCAAGCGTAAAAATAACTCTTGCACCATTCACTGCAGAGCCATCTTTTTCAAGCTTTGCTTTGAGCTCTATAGCTGAGTTTGCAGACACTCTATTTGATTTACTACCATCAGATTTTGAGAAGCCCTCTAATGATAAAGTAAATAAATTTGAACCACTGCCATCCGCATCCCCTGCAGACTCGAATGAAAACTGGCTAGAATACGTAGCGCCGTTAACTGTATAACTAGCAGTAACAACACCAGCTCCTTTTACTGTACCCGCGGTAAGATCTAATGTTGCAATACCGTCGTCTTTTGTTAACGCACTACCAGAGCTAGGGTTTAATACACCAACTTCATCTGCCAATGTAAAAGTAACTCTTGCGCCAGTTACTGCAGAGCCATCTTTTTCAAGTTTGGCTTTGAGTTCAATTACTGAACTTGCAGACACTCTATTTGATTTACTACCATCTGACTTTGAATAGCCTTCTAATGCTAAAGAAAATAAGCTTGGATCATTAATATCAGCATCCCCTGCTGACTCGAAATCAAACTGACTAGTATATGTTTCGCCATCAACTGTATAACTAGCAGTAACAGCTCCAGCTCCTTTTACGGTGCCTGCAGTTAATTCTATGTTCGCAACACCATCATCTTTTGTTAAAGCGCTGCCAGAGTTTGGGTTCAATACCCCTACATCATCTGATAATGTAAAAGTGATTCTTGCGCCACTAACTGGTACGCCATTTTTAACAAGTTTAGCCCGTAAATCTAGCGCAGAGGCTGCTGTAACAGTATTCGATGCACTGCCATCCTCTTGGGAGTAGCCTTGAAGTGTAACGGCGTAGGTGGGTACATCAGGTGTTGTTCCTCCGTTACCATCACCTATACTGCCCTCCTTTTCAAGTGAGCCACCACCACCACAAGCTGTGATAAAAAAGCTGAGCATCATAATGCTTAGCAGTCGTGTTAAAGGCATAAACCTCTCCCTAGCGTTATTATTATTAACTTTGTATTGTTTACCTCATGTTAACCTATAACTTAGTCTAAAATCACAGTTTTTTGATACTTTCTTTGATAAAAAAATTTAAATTATTAATAAATTTTTCTGTATAAATATTTACATGCTGGTAGGCTGTGCCAAATTTATAAAAAATAGATTGGAAATATGTCGAAAATACGTTCAATGAGCTTAACAACTCGCATAATGATAGGCATGGCATTAGGTATTGCCGTAGGCTTTTTATTTCAAGCTATATTAGCTGGTGAAGACGATTACCTAATACCACTTGGGTTATTCTCTTTGCCAATTAAAGCTTTTTTTGTTGATGGAATTTTTCACATTGGTGGGCAAATATTTATTGCCAGCTTAAAAATGCTGGTTGTTCCTTTAGTATTTGTATCTTTAGTGTGTGGCACATGTAGCTTAAGCGATCCTAAAAAATTAGGCAGTTTGGGCGGTAAATCAATTGGTTTATATTTAATTACCACAGCCTTAGCTATTACTCTGGCTATTACTTTGGCTTTACTGTTTAGCCCAGGCGTGGGTATTGACCTGCCAACAGATGCAAGTTACGACGTATCTGAGGCACCTACCTTAGCGCGCGTTATTATAGATATGTTCCCAACCAACCCTTTTGAAGCTATGGCAAAAGGTAATATGCTACAAGTTATTGTATTCGCATTACTGTTTGGTATTGCTATGGCACTTAGTGGTAATGCTGGAAAACGCGTAGCCGTTGTTTTTGAAGACCTAAATACGGTAATTTTAAAACTAGTTACTTTGTTAATGAACGTTGCGCCTTACGGGGTGTTTTTCTTAATGGCAAAGTTATTTACCACCATAGAGTTAAACTTAATTGTTAGCTTGGCTAAGTACTTTTTTGTAGTGGTTGCCGCTTTACTATTACATGCGTTTGTAAATTACAGTTTGTTATTAAAACTATTAACGGGTTTAAACCCTGTAACTTTTTTAAAGAAAATGAAACACGCTTGTTTATTTGGTTTTAGTACTTCAAGTTCAAGTGCAACTATGCCAATTACTCTTGAAACAGCCACTAAAAAACTCGGCGTTAATAACTCTGTTGCTTCATTTACTATTCCGCTAGGTGCAACCATAAACATGGATGGCACTGCCATTATGCAAGGGGTTGCCACTGTATTTATTGCACAAGTGTTTAGTGTTGATTTAACCATTTCTGATTACTTAATGGTAATTTTAACGGCTACGTTAGCGTCAGTTGGCACAGCCGGCGTACCGGGTGTTGGCTTAATTATGTTAGCTATGGTACTTAATCAAGTAGGCCTACCGGTAGAGGGTATTGCAATAATTATTGGTGTAGATAGATTACTAGATATGACCCGCACTGCAGTTAACATTACGGGTGACTGTATGGTTACCTGTGTGGTTGCTAAGTCTGAAGGTCAGTTAGATGAGTCTATTTATAATGACCCTAATGCAGCGAAAGATTTAGAAAACATAAGTAAACCTATGAGTTAATAAATAACTTCGCATTAAAAAAACCCTTGATTAGTTCAAGGGTTTTTTATTGGCCAAAGCTAATTAAGCTTAAAGTAATCCACTATTTATGGGTTTAATGATTTAAACTTAGAAACTAAATTAACCCCGGCCTTATTAACTGCACTACTAAAACCAAGTGCTAACTTGTCACTTAAACCTTTTTTAATCTTATATTTAATCTTATAAATTTGGCGCTCATCTTGTTGTTCAAGCAAGGCATCATCACTGGTTTTTATAACATCCACTAAGCCTTTCTCAATTGCTTGAGTTGCAAACCAATGCTCACCTGTAGCCACTGAGCTTATATCTAAACTTGGGCGCTGTGTGCTTACGAAAGTTTTGAATATACCATGAGTTTGCTCAATTTCCTCACGAAATTTTTCACGCGCTTTATCAGTATTTTCGCCAAATAAAGTAAGGGTGCGTTTAAACTCCCCTGCGGTTATTTGCTCAAATTCCACATCGTTTTTCTTTAATATTTTATTAAAGTTAGGTATCTGCGCTATTACGCCAATCGAGCCTACAATAGCAAATGGCGCTGCAATAATTTCATCAGCAACACAGGCCATCATATAACCACCGCTTGCTGCCACTTTATCTATAGCAACACTCAAAGGTATACCTGCATTTTTAATGCGCTGTAACTGTGAAGCTGCCAGCCCATAACCATGAACTACCCCACCACCACTTTCTAAACGAATCAGTACTTTATCTTTGCTCGCATCAGCAATAGAAATAATAGCGGTTATTTCCTCTCTTAAACTCTCTACTTCATGTGCATCCATACTGCCTATAAAATCAACCACATATAATCGTGGTTTTGGCTCTTTATTGTCATTTTTTTTATTGTCTGCCTTAAGCTTTTTTTGATGTGCTTTAAGTTCTTTTTTACCTAAAGTATTGTGTAAAAAGCTTTGTTTAATATTATCTAGTTGTTCAGATATATTATCTATTTGTATTTCACCCTTTTTAGCTTTTGGCTTAACTGCCGCACCAACTATCAGCATTAAAATAATGGCTATAGCAATAACAAAAGTAACCGTTTTAGCGAAAAACAAACCGTATTCGTATAAAAATTCCAACACTTTTCTCCATTTATAAATTTCAGCTAATTTAGCATGCTTTTTAACAAAAAAAAGCCACTAAACAGTGGCTTTGGTTACTTAATTGCGTTGTAAGCTATTAATCGGTCACAACATCACTATTTGTAATTAACAACAAGCGACCACGAGCGGCTAAGTAAGTTGCAATTTGCAATTGCATTTCAGAGTTAGCAGCTAAGCTACCTGCAGCATCCGAACCCGCCTCTTCGCTAGGCGCTGGTGTTAATACTGAACCATGATGCCCTTTAGTAAATTTAACTAAATAGCTAGACGGCGTGGCACTAGGTGCTTGTGAGGTGCTCACTGTTTCTAAGCCCATAAAGTTGGCCAGTGGTAAACTACCTGCAAGCGGATTGCTAGCAACACTTGGAGGAATAACTTGATCTGACTTATTGCCTGCGCCATCACCCACTACCACGTTCATATATACAGGCGTTTCGAGTGCTTTAACGGTTGCGGCATAATTAGTTGGGTCGCCACTATCTAGTGCAGTTTGCGCTGCAAAAGCAAATTGTGTCATTACGCCTTTAATATTTGCCAGCTTACCCGTTTCGCCAGCCATAGTTAAAGCCGTTGCATATTCGGTGTAACCACATGATAGGAAGTCTTGCATATTTGGCAGTAACACACCGCAGTTAGAAATTGCATCACCTTGTAAAAATGCATTAAATTCAGTGGCTTCGGTTGTACCTGCTTGTGATAACACCGAGCCTTGAATAAATGGGCCAAACGCAGGTGATTCTAGTAAGAAACTGGCAATACCACCGCCACCACTTGCAAGTGCCACTGTATTAACGTTAAACAGTGGGTCAAGTGTTTCAGCCATTGGGCTATTTGCTTGGGCAATAAACGCCGGCGCTACAATTGAACCCAGTGAGTGACCAACATAAGTCACATCTTTACTGTTTATAGTTGTATCATTAATAAAGTTTAGGCCAAGACGCAAGCCTAATAAGTCGGCGCTTGATTGACGTAAACTATCACGGGCAACAAGCAGTGAGCTTAGGTTCATATAACTAAGTACCGAACCTGTGGTTGCATTAAAATCATCGATACCGTCTGCATCTACGTCAATTCCTCGCTCGCCATGGCGCGGGTGATCAATTGCAATTGTGGCAAAACCCTGAATAGAAAGCTGCGCCGTTAATGTCAACATAGTTTCTTTATTAGTAGTAATACCGTGCTGCATAATAACTACAGGCCAGCCACTTTCAGGCATAGCAATAGGTGCTAATTGTAAACTTGCGCGCACACCATTAATTATAGGCAAAATAGGTTTAGTCACTTGCACTGGCACATTGGCCATACTTTGCACTTTAGGAATTGAATTATATTTGGTTAAATGACGCGTGCTATCTAACCCTAAATCACGTAATTTACCACCGCTTAATGCGGCACATGCGCCGTCATTTTCACTAATTGGATCGGTAGGAAATGCAGCACCTGCTTGTGCTTTATAACCCAATACAGCAACTGCGTTATCACACATGCCTTGCCAATAAGTGTCGTTTAAATCGCTAATTTCTTTACCTGTAGGCGTACCTAAATACATAGGCAACATAATGCTACCTTTTTGGTATTGCACACCTTTAAAGGCGTCACTAACAGTAACACCTTGTGATTGAAATACTTGCTGTACATTTACCATTGGCTGAGTAGGTACAGTAATTGCTGGTGTCGGTAAATTTGGATTTTGCAGGCTCGCTGCTAATAACTTTTTAATTGTACCAAGCACAGGGCCTGCCGATTGCATGGTCATTGCAGCAGAAAAAATAATTTCATCTTTAGTAATATTGCCTGAACTAACAACAACATTTTCGTAGCTATTAACAGCCCCCTGTAGCGCTAGTTGCGATGGCGTAATTAACGGCGCTTCTTGTTTTACTGTAGCGTAAGTAGATGACGGCTCAATAGCACGCCCTTGTGAGTCTTTAAGCTCTGTGGTTAATACATTAATATAAGAGCTGCCGGCTTTAAATGGCTTAAGTGGAATAACCGCCACCGCATCACCAGATGCTTGGGTGATAAAGTCAACACCAAATTGCAACTCACCTACTAGTTTACAAGCAGCACCTGCAGGTGCTTGTGAGCATTGTTCATCGGTTAAACTTGCTCCCATTATTACTTCAAAAATACGTACTGAACCTGGTGTACCTGCAGAGGTGGCATCTAGGCTTACATTTGGTGGGAAAGTTAAATCTATTTTAAAAGGAACTTGAGTAGACCAGCCATCAAGCGCACCTAGTGCAAGTTGAGGGTTAGCATAAGCAGCACGAGGAATAGACACATTAGCGTCATTTAACTCCCCAGGAATATTTAAAGTACCATCTTGGGTACCGCTCATTAATAAATCATTGGGTACAGATATAACCCCATTAGCGGGATCAAACTTTACCGTCGCCTTTGGGATAACTGTAACCGAATCGTTTTTAACATCTTCTAGCGTTTCTCCGCCGCCACAACCTGCAAGAGCAGCTGTAACCGAGAGTGAGAGTAGCATTTTTTTCATATTGTTGGCTCCGCACATATCTTATTTTTATAGTGTGTTTATTAAGTATATTAAGTTAAAACAATGTAATCAGTTTATTAATGAGACATTAGACCAGTTAAACTTAACGTAAACTTTCTACTTTCGCCACCTAAATTTACAATAAATTCGATTACTTAATGTTTTGCTATGTTAAAATCAAAAAAAATTCATCCATGGGTACATTTATGAACACCTATCAAGCTGCTGAAAATGCACTTAAAGATAAAGTTATTTTAATCACCGGCGCAGGTGATGGAATTGGCCGAGTAGCTGCAATTACATACGCTAAATACGGCGCAACTGTTATTTTATTAGGCAAAACAACTAATAAACTAGAATGTGTTTATGATGAGATTGTTAAAGCAGGTTATCCACAACCGGCAATAGTCCCTATGGATTTAAAAGGCGCAACTAAGCAAAACTACCGCGATCTGGCTGCCACGATAGAGTCTCAATTTGGCTGCCTTGATGGCTTATTAAATAACGCGGGCATTTTAGGCACGTTAGGGCCACTTGAGCACTTTTGCTCGTCAACCTTTGAAAACATAATGAAGGTTAATGTCACCGCGCAAGCTATGATCACTAAAGCGCTGTTTCCGGTACTGCGCAAATCTAAAAATGCATCTGTAGTATTTACATCATCTGGCGTGGGCCGTAAAGGTCGCGAATTTTGGGGGCCTTATGCTATTTCGAAATTTGCTGTAGAGGGCATGATGCAAACATGGGCATGTGAAGTCGGTAAAACCAATATACGTATTAATTGTATTAACCCTGGTGCTACACGCACTTCAATGCGCGCTAGTGCTTATCCTGGTGAAGACCGAGATAAACTTGCAACACCTGAAGACTTAATGCCTACTTACTTATATTTAATGAGTGATGATTCGAGTAATGTGAATGGCGAGTCGCTTGACGCTCAAGTAAAAAAATAGCTATTACTCTAATGTAGATACAAAAAAGCCGCTCAAAATTTTGAGCGGCTTTTTTAATGCCTAACTAATTTAACCTGAACTCTGGTTAAGAGATTTACTAACATATTGAATCATCGTTATATTTAATTTTATTTTCTCTAGCCAGA
>NZ_JAGGDL010000057.1:0-15365 GCF_017653575.1 Pseudoalteromonas sp. K222D | reverse complement strand
GTGGTTGAAAGAGCTGTTTGAATATCCATAAAAAAACCGTAATTAGCGAAACTAATTACGGATTATTCACGATCATTTAGATCGGTCAACCGATCAATTAACCTTAACTGATCGGCATTAGGCCACTAGGCCCATTTTAAAAATTACGCAAATTACTTTATAAGCGTCTTATTCGTCGTCATCCAAATCTGGTTGTTGACGTTGAGCTGGGCGCGCTAATATTTCTACATAAAAAGAAGTTAAGCTTTGCTTTTCTATTTCGCTTATATGATTACTAAGCTCTGCAACGTGCACTACTTGTGCATCTTCAGCGGTATTACCAAACTTACAATCAAACGCCCAGTAATCAGCATCGAGTGGTAGAGTTTTGTTACGCTCTCTTTTCAAATATTTTTTCACTTCATGCTTTGCGGCGTCAACCATACGAGGATATTTGATTTTCTCGTGATTTAGCGTGAATATTTTCTTCATTACGTTCCTAATTACCTTGGTTTAATGATAACGGCATTTAATGTCATACCATTTGAGCCTATTATAGCAATTGCATTTAATTTTTGGATGCTTTTTTTATATTAAATCAATTATTAATCCATTAATAAAATAAAGTATCGCTAAAATGCGCTTAAGTGTAGAGAGTTAGCGGCTTTATATTACAGACAAGTAACTTAATAGTTAGAGTGATGGCGCAATCGTTTGCCAAGTTCTATTAATATGACTGGTTATTGCAATATCAAAGCAGTTACAGCGTACGCTTTATAATTAAGCGCTTACTAAATGCAATGGGTGGTGAAGCGCATCATTATTTAGGCTTTCGTAAAAGGCAGCAGCATCGAGTTGCGGGTTAGATAGTTGCGTTTGTGTGTTATTTATACGCCTGCGCACTGCTAATTCACAATTATCACGCACCTGAAGCGGAATATGGCTTACATCATCTCTTATAAACAATGGTTCAGGGTTTAAACAGTGATTTAATTTAATATCGCTCATTCCAGCGCGTTCCCCTGCTTGCATTAATAGTGAGGCGTTAAACTGCCCTATCAGGATATCAAACTTATCTGGCGCTAAAAGTTGCTTTGGACCTGCTCCTATTTGTTTGCGAAGGGTATCTTCGCCAACAGTTGAATCTTCAATTTCTGTTTTTGGTAAATGGAATTGGCTAAAATCGAGTGCATCATGAGATAGCATAGCGAGTAAAAGCGCAAACTCTCCTCGGCGCTTTTCATGCACACTTTTATTGAGTCGAGTGTTGAGCTGACTCTCTGTGATTAACAAATCACCGATTTGCATAGACTTTAGCCGATTGAAGTAAGTAATATCTATTTATCGGCTTTATTTCATTTTTCTTTAGCTTTTTTCTTTACTTAAATACGATGTTTGCTATTATCAGCGCCGTTGCATTGGAGGGGTTCCCGAGCGGCCAAAGGGATCAGACTGTAAATCTGACGGCTCAGCCTTCGCTGGTTCGAATCCAGCTCCCTCCACCACTTTTCTTACCGCTAAGTTAAGTGGGGCCAAATGTAACAAAATTAGTGTGGAGGGGTTCCCGAGCGGCCAAAGGGATCAGACTGTAAATCTGACGGCTCAGCCTTCGCTGGTTCGAATCCAGCTCCCTCCACCACTTTTCTACTTATATAGTTACTACATTCCTTGTTAGTAATCTCCGTGTTTTTTCTTAGTTAAACATTAAAATACCCATTGTAAACTCATACCATGCTGTTTTAGCCATAACGTACTTGCTTTATAGTCGGGACAAAATTGTGCTACGCGCTGCCAAAATGCTTTGCTATGATTTAAATATCGTAAATGCGCCAGCTCATGCACTATTACATAATCAATAATGCTATGCGGTGCACCAATCAATAATAAGTTAAATGTTAGCGCCCTTTTACTATTACAACTTCCCCATTTGCGTTTATAAACTGCAATATTTAAATCGTTAGGCAGCGCTTCTTGCATCTGCGTGCAAAAGTCATTAAGTCGCATTTCAATGTATGCGGTTAACTGCTCTTTTAAATACGCCTCTAAAAGTAATTGGTACTTTTGCTGCTGATGCTTAACACGAGCAGAAACGGTAATAAGCAGGCCATCTTGTTGGCGCTCCACTGTAGAGGTATTGCCTTGCTGAAACGTTAAATTAATTGCTTCTGAAAAAACCCAGATCTTTTTGTCCTTAAGTGGATACTGTTTTGTATCAACCAAAGTAAGCTGTTTTTGCAGCTGCGCCTCAACCCATGATTTTTTTTCTAATAACCAGTTATCGAGCACTTTTTTTTGTACGTGATGGGGGGCATATACCGTCACATTTTGATTATGCACTTTAATAGCAACGGTCTTTCGTCGGGTACTTTTTTTTAGTTGGTAGGCAAACAAATTAATCTCTCACACTATACTAGCTAGGGGCTACTTTTCGTCTAATGGTTAGTTAATGCCGCGTTGTTTATTTATAGCTTAATAAGCAATCATAAAATTAACGGTTTATTAATTAATTAATTCTATTAAACTACGCGATTAAAATGCCTATTTAGAGCCGCCATGTTATCAGCTTTCTTTATTACTGACCAAGATCCTAGTTTAATTATAAACGGGGTTTACGATCCTCTCTTGGTTTCTCTTTCAGTTTTAATAGTGATATTTGCCGCTTTTTTTACTACAAAACTCATTGATTTAGCTAAAAAAACTACTTTCCCAAGCTATCAACGTTTAGCTACTGTAACCGCTGCAGCTGTTTTTTCTGCGGGTATTTGGAGCATGCATTTTATTGGTATGTTAGCTTTTTCTTTGTGTACTAACATTAAATATAACCCAACTATTACCTTACTCTCTTTTATACCGGCATTTTTGGCATGCCAATATGCTGTATCTATACTGGTAAAAAGTAATGGTAACTTTAAAGTATTAGCTATTTGCTCAGTATTATTAGGCTCGGGTATTGGCACTATGCATTACAGTGGTATGGCGGCGATGGAGCTTGCGCCTATGCTACGGTATGACCCAGTTATGTTTGGGTTGTCTATTTTAGTGGCCGTTGCCCTATCGTTTATAGCTTTATATAGCCGCTTTAATCTTGAAATAATTTTCCCTCGGTTATCACAGTTACAAATTCGTTCAACCAGCGCCGTTATATTAGGCTTTGCTGTTACTGGTATGCATTATATGGGTATGGCAGCAACCCGTTTTGTAGCAACTTCTCCTCTTATTTACGCAGACGAAAATGCGTCTGCTGGGCTTACATTTGTTGCAATTGCGGTTGCCACTGCAACTGTTGCAATAACCAGCGTGGTTGCTGTAATTAATGGCATGGTACGCTATAAACTGCTACTTGAAGAAAAGTCAGCCGACGAGTCGCGGTTAAACGCCATATTAGAAACAGCAATAGATGGCATTGTGACTATTGATCATCAAGGTATTATTTTAAGCTTTAATGATGCTGCGAGTAAGATTTTAGGTTGGCGAGAACATGAGTTACAAGGTAAAAGTGTACAGATTCTTTTAAATGATAATAACGCTCTAAACAATGCGTCATCATCTGGTGATATGACTCTTGATCTAAGCGCTATTATAGGCATAAACCGCGATACTTTTGCTAAACATAAAGATAACCATTTGATCCCTGTACGCCTTGGTATTGGACAAGTGACGCAAACTGGGCAACCGCCTTTGTATGTTGGCTTTATTACTGACTTAACGCAGCAACGAGCGCTACAAAAAACGGTTGTTGAAAATGAGCAAAAATATCGCTCATTAATGCAAAATATGCCAGGCGTTGCCTTTAGATGTAAATTCGATACTAACTACACCATGCTATTTGTTAGCCCAAGTATATTGGATTTAACTGGCTATACACCAGATGAATTTATTGAGCAACACATTGAGTTTACAGACCTGATTTTAAAGTCTGATCAACAAATGATTATTACCACGCTCACTAATGCCGTTACCGAAAAGCGTCAATACTCTGTTGAATATAGAATTCGCCATCGCAACGGCGCAACTGTATGGGTATTAGAGAAAGGTAGTTTTGACTTTAATAATACCGATGTTGCACAGTGGATTGATGGTGTACTTGTTGATATTACTGAGCGCAAAGAGTATGAAGCAAAATTAGAGCACGCTAAACTGCAAGCAGAAGAAGCTGCAAATGCTAAACAATCTTTTATGGCAAATATGAGCCATGAAATACGCACCCCTATGAATGCAATTATTGGCTTTAGCGATCTGCTAATGGATACACCGCTAAGTAAAGAGCAGCAAAAGCACCTTGTTACGGTTAATAGCGCAGCACGCTCTTTGCTGCGGCTGCTTAATGAGATTCTCGACTCTGCAAAGTTAGAACGAGGAAAGCTAACCATTGAGCCTGTGCATTTTAATTTAAAGCCCGTTATCGACAGTATTATTTCAACTTTTTGGTTAGAAGCTAAAAAGAAAAACCTTAATTTAACGCTTAATATTAATAAATCAGTTAGCACCGCATACTACGGTGATCCTGACCGCCTTAGGCAAATACTTACAAACCTTATTGGTAACGCTATTAAATTTACTGAGCAAGGCGCTGTTACTGTTACCGTAAGTACCACACAAAATAATCACCTATTTTTTGAAGTACAAGATACAGGCATTGGTATTGCTAAAGATCGTATTAAAGCGGTTTTTCAGCCTTTTGTGCAAGCCGATGGCACGACCACACGTCGATTTGGTGGCACAGGTTTAGGCACAACAATAAGTAAACAATTAGTAGAGCTTATGCATGGCTCAATTGATTTAGTGAGTGAAGTTGATAAAGGCAGCTGCTTTTACTTCTCATTACCTTTTACTGTTGGTGATGAAAATAAAATAGATTATTTTGAAGGCCTACATACCGAACTACCTCCGCTTAGAATATTAGTGGTTGATGATATAGAACAAAATACAGAGCTACTTTCTATATTACTTTCGCGAGATCAACACACAGTAACCACTGCAAGTAATGGTTTAGAAGCCATTGAGGCGTTTAATCAGCAAGACTTTGATGTCATTTTAATGGACATTCACATGCCTGAATGTGACGGTATTGAGGCCACCATTAAAATTCGTGCATTGGAGCAACTAAAACAAATAAAATTTACGCCTATTATTGCATTAACAGCCAGCGTGTTACAGCAAGATAAACTAACCGCTAAAAATGCAGGCATGAATGGGTTTGCTAATAAGCCGGTTGATATCAACCAACTGAATCAAGAAATAGCACTGGTGCTTGGACTTGGCTTAGCAAAAGAAACATTAATTGCGCAAACCGACCCCGATGCCAAGCACATAGATTTTGAAAAAGGGTTAGCTTTGTGGGGCTCTAAATGTAAACAGCTTACCGAAATTACTAAATTTGTTAATACCAACGAAAAGCAATTTATAAGCTTATTTAAGCTGCAACTAAGCGATATTAAAAGTGTTTATACGCTTATTCACACGTTAAAAGGCGTGGCTGGTAATTTAGGGTTATTAACCTTAATGACACTGTTAACGCGTTTAGAGAACGCAGACGATGAAGCTGCGCTAACCAGCGTTTTGGCAGATATAAAAACTGAATTGGCGCTTATCGGCCAATTATTAGCAAGCACTATATGTAAAGAGCCCGCCAAACTTATCGACAATGCTGAGCCGTTATCAACAGCTGAGCTAATAGAAATTTGCCAAGAACTCTATGCTGATGCACAAAATGCCGAACTTAATGATGATCTTCTCGATCAGTTACAACGTAAATGTATAGCATCAGTACAAGTAGATATAGATGAAATAGCCAGTGCCTTTGATGAATTCGACTTTGATAACGCGCAAGTTAAATTAGCAAATTTACTTAAAAAGTTAACCCTAAAGGAGAATTAATTAATGGATTTTATTCTAGATAAGCCCCGCATATTAATTGTTGACGACGAGCCTGCAAACTTAAAAGTAATGCGCGAGGTGCTTGGTAATCAATATAGAATGTCGTTTGCTAAATCGGGCGCTGCCGCTATAGCATTACTTGAAAAAGAACTACCAAAGCTAATTTTACTCGATATTATGATGCCTGATATGAATGGCTTTGAAGTATGCCAAATTGTTAAAGCTAACCCTGCAACATCGCATATCCCTATTATTTTTGTTACTGCGCTAAGTGATGAAAGTGATGAATTTAAAGGTTTTGAACTAGGCGCTGTAGACTATATAACCAAACCCATTAGCCCTGCTATTGTACGGGCACGTGTTAAAACTCACCTGTCGTTAGTGCAAGCTGAGCAGCTAAAACAAGCTCATGTCGATTTAGTACAGCGTTTAGGTCGTGCTGCAGAATATAAAGACACCGATACCGGTGAGCATATTATACGTATGAGTCAATACAGCAAAGTACTTGCATTGGCGCTGGGTATGGATGAGCAACACGCCGAATTATTACGCCAAGCAGCCCCTATGCACGATGTAGGTAAAATAGGTATTCCGGATGCCATTTTGCTAAAACCCGGAAAGTTAACTGCCGATGAGTTTACCCACATGAAAGAGCACGCTTTAATTGGTGCACAAATTTTAGCAAATTCATCATCGCCACTATTACAACTGGCACATGTGCTGGCAATTGAACATCATGAAAAGTGGGATGGTACTGGCTACCCCAATGGCCTAAAAGGAGAAGCCATATCGCTGGAAGGCCGTATTGTTGCCATTGCCGATGTATTTGATGCACTTACCTCAAAACGCCCCTATAAAGAGCCTTGGAGCATAGAGAAAACTCTAGAACATATGCAACAACAAGCCGGTAAACACTTCGACCCGCAATTGGTTGAGCTATTTATTGGCAAAATTGACGATATTATTGCCATAAAAAATGCTCATCAGGAGCGATTTTAATTTAGCTTTTTTTGGCTGTATGCGAGCCTAATAATACCTGCGGATACACAGTTTTAATCTGCGTATAGTCATGAGAGGTAATTTCATGGCTATTTCCGCTGTTATCTTTAAAATAAATTGAAAACGTAACGCCGTGATCAGCTAATACTGTTTTAATATTTAGGTGTTCAAAATGCTCAAGCCATGCAATAAATTGCTCCCCAGTGGCTAAAAAAGCAATGCCTTTACTACGTCCCTGTGCAGTAAATAACGCTAAACGCGTGGTAGCATTTGCATCTTCAAGGGTTAATGGCCCTTTGCCATCTTCATTCCAAAAGGCGAGCGCTTCAACCACACTAAAACCTAAAACACGCTCATACCATTTAACCGCTTGCGCTAAATCATCCACATTTAAATGACAATGATCAATCCCAGCTAGCTTAGGTATACTCACGCTGCTCTCCTATTTCAGACTTTAGTTGCTCTAAAAAGTCATGCATATACTCAGTACGTCTTAGTGCTTCGGCCTTAGCCGAGGGAGTATTCATGCTTTGAGCTATGTGTAATAACTTAATAAAAAAATGATCAAGCGTGTATTTTTTATCATCTGCTTCGCGTTGTAGGCAAAATGGGTCATCCGGGTTATATAGTAATCGACTTATTGAGCCACCTACTTTCATGCAGCGGCTTATACCAATCGCGCCTAGTGCATCCATTCTGTCTGCGTCTTGCACTATTTGTGCTTCTACTGAGTTCACTTTAATATTGGCGCTAAAGCTATGCGCCGCTATTGCATGATGAATTTGAGTAAATAATTGCGCGTCGTAATTAATAGAAGCTAAAAAAGAAATCGCTTTATCGGCGGCCATAGTAGAGGCTTTAGCCCTATCTGGGTGGTTTTTAGCCACGGCTACACAGTCGTGTAACCATGCAGCCGGGAGCACTACCTTCATATTAGCTTGCTCTGCATCGCACAATTTAATAGCAACCCGAACTACGCGTTCAATATGGGTTATATCATGCGCCACATCGGCATGAATTAGTGTGGTAATAAAGGCTCTGCACTGTAAATTGAGCTGCTGCAGCTCAGGGCTTAACATTATGTCTGTCACAACGTGTTCCAAATACCTAATTAACATATTGAATTAGCCATACTTTACCGCGATTTATGGGCTCCATGCAAAACATTCATTGTATGTTGCCCTTGCCTTGACTAAAATACAGCGCTTATTTATTACTACTGAGAAGCTTTATGACATCTGCCGTTTACCTGCAAGCTGGCCGCGATAAATCATTAAAAAGAAAACACCCTTGGTTATTTTCCAAAGCCATCAAAAAAATTAAAGGTAAACCAGGCCTAGGTGACACAGTTACTATTCACGACAGTGAAGGTAAATTTTTAGCAACAGCAGCTTATAGCCCACATTCACAAATTCGTGCCCGTGTTTGGAGCTTTGACGAAAAAGAAGTTATTGATCAACACTTTTTTGAACGCCGCCTACGTCGTGCACTAGAAGCCCGTAGCCAAGTAATTGAAGAAGGTGGTTTAACTGGCTTTAGACTCTGCGCCGCAGAATCAGATTTTTTACCCGGCGTTACCATAGATAAGTTTGACAACGTATTAGTGTGTCAATTACTTAGCGCGGGTGCTGAGCGTCATAAAGGTGAAATTGTTGGCGCGTTAATGGCTATATTCCCTGGTATGAGCATTTACGAGCGCTCAGACGTAGAAGTGCGTACCAAAGAAGGCCTTGAGCCAATTAAAGGGGCATTATGGGGCAATGAACCAACTGCCCCAGTACTCATTGCAGAAAATGGCTTTAAAATTGAAGTTGATATTATTGATGGCCATAAAACCGGCTTTTATTTAGATCAACGCGATAGCCGCGCTGCACTTGAACGCTTTTCTAAAGACAAAACCGTATTAAACTGCTTTAGCTACACGGGTACATTTTCGTTGTATGCCCTACGTGGCGGCTGTAAACACGTAACTAATGTGGATGTATCGCAGCCAGCCCTCGATACAGCTAAGCGCAATGTTGAGCATAACAATCTTGATTTAGATAAGGTTGATTTTGTCAAACAAGATGTATTTAAGTTACTGCGTCAATACCGCGAAGACGGTGTATTGTTTGACACTATAGTAATGGATCCGCCAAAGTTTGCCGACAACAAAGCACAACTTACTGGTGCGTGTCGTGGCTATAAAGATATAAACATGATTGCTATGCAAATATTAAAACCAGGTGGCACCTTATTAACCTTCTCGTGTTCAGGCTTAATGGAGCAAAACTTGTTTCAAAAAGTGGTGGCTGATGCAGCCCTTGATGCTGGTAAAGACTTACTTATTATGGAGCGTTTAAACCAAGCCGCCGATCACCCTATTGCGGGTAGTTACCCTGAAGGTTTTTACTTAAAAGGCTTAATTTGTAAGGTTTACTAACGCCTAGGCTTGCTTAGCATTTATACGTGGTTATTACCTATTTATATGGGCAATAACCACGCTACCTAAGCTAATTAAACTGTATTATCTCAAGTCCGGCAGTTATTGTACCGTCATCTTCTTTGCTGGCGCGTATCACCTTAGCCGTTGCGTCTAAAGGCGCAATACTCGGATGAGTTGAGTCTATATGTACCAATAAAATAGTGTTTGGCTCAAGTAACTCATCTAAATGCAACGACAACCCAGTTGCACTCAAATCTACACATTCTGCATTATAATTTAAGCCAGCAATCGGCTCTATTGTGGTTAGCTTTGCTGGTGTATTGATCTGCATACGTCGAAAATTTCGCTTATCATCTGTAAACATAATTTTTCCTATACTATTTTATTAATTTGCTCTAACAACAGTGGTACAGAAAACGGCTTAACCACATAAGCATCACAGCCCGCGTCAAACCCAGCTTGCTTTTCAAGCGGTGACTCCAGCCCTGACACCATAACAATAGGGATGTTTTTTGTCTCAGGTGTATGTTTAAGCATTCTACACGTATCGTAACCATCCAGCCCTGGCATACATACATCAAGTAAAATAATATCGGGCGGATTAGCAATAGCAGAGGCTAAACAGCTTGTTCCAGAATCGGCATAATTAACATCAAACTTTGCGCTAAGTGCTGCTTTGAGTATTTCATAATTAAAATATTCGTCATCTACCACTAGTAGTTGTTGTACTTTATGTTCTATTGATGAGGACATGGCTATGTCGTTTCCTTCTCAAAACAAAAAATAAGTTCTACTATTAAGCACTTAAGCTTAATAGTAGATACACCTTTTACTCTATTTCTTTTATTGCATTTAACACACGTTTTGCCGAAATTGGATACGGAGTACCCAAGGTCTGTGCAAATAAAGATACTCTCAGCTCTTGCTGCATCCAAAAGATAGCTTCTACCTCTTTTGGAATTGGCATCCCTTTAGGGGTTTTGTTTGCTTGCTTTTTATACTCTTGAGCCACTTTATCAAGCTCAAGTACACATAATCTATCGCGATTTGGATCTATGGGTAACTTTTCTAAACGTTTTTGAATCGCTTTTAAATAACGGATTAAGTCACTTAGCTTAGTTGCCCCATGTTGGCTTACAAAGCCTTTAAAAACAAGAGACTCTAATTGCGATTTAATATCTCCATGCGCAGTGATCATGGTTAAATCTACCCGTCCTTTCATTTTTTTATGTAAGGCATGGGCTATACTTAACACTTGCTCTACTTGCGTGGCAATTTCAACTACAGCGTCACCAAGCTCACCACGTATATGCTCTTTTACATTTTCAAACGCGTCGCTGGTGCGAATGTCACCGTACTTTAATAATAAGCTATCAACACCGGCGGCAATGCAGTCATCAATTAAATCGGCTATTTTACCAAAAGGATTAAAATACAATCCAAGCTTAGCCTTATTTGGTAAGTTTTGCTGCAAATACTTTATTGGTGAAGGCACATTTAATAATACTAATCGGCGCAGCCCTTGTTGATGGGCAACCTGTGCTTTTACTTCGTTATCGAAAAGCTCAATAGCAGCAGTTGATTTTTTATCCACCAGCGCCGGATACGCTTTAATTTCGTATTGCCCTTGTTTTTTTACATATGAGTTAGGTAGCTCGCCAAAATCCCACTGCGTTAAGTCTGCTTTTTCTATGCCTTTATCGGCTACTTTGGATAATGTTTGCGTTACTTCGCCTTGTAGCTGCGCTTTAAGTTTGGCTAAATCTAGGCCACGCGCGAGTAACTTATCGTTATCGCCACGTACTTCAAACTGCAAACGTAAATGCGCTGCCAAGGCACTTAAATCCCAGGCATCAGGGTCAACTCGCACCCCTGTCATTTTTAATAGTCGATTACTAAGTGCGTCAATTAAACTCCCCTGCAATGGCTCAATAGCCGCCAAAACAGCATCGGCGTAGTTAGGCGCAGGTACAAAATTACGGCGCAGTGACTTAGGCAATGATTTAATTAAACCACTTATTAACTCATGTCGAAACGCAGGTATATGCCAGTCAAAGCCGCTTTCTTGCACTTGGTTTAATAGCGCAACCGGTATTTGTACCGCCACACCATCAACCGCTTGACCGGGATCGAAATGATACGCTAAAGGTAAAATTAAATTATCTTGCTGCCAAGTATCTGGGTAGTCAAACTCGGTAATACTGCTTGCACCATGCTGCATTAAGTCATCGCGGCTCATTTGCAAATAGTGTTTATTTTGTTGTTTTTGCGTTTTATACCATTTTAAAAATGCTGCACGATTATTAATTTCTTTTGGAATTTTTTTATCGTAAAACTCAAATAAAGTTTGCTCATCAACTAAAATATCGCGCCTGCGTGACTTGTTTTCAAGCACTTGAATATCTTCAATCAGCTCGCGGTTAAACTCTAAAAAGCTTTCGTTTAACCCCAGTTCTTGCTCAACTAATGCGGTGCGAATAAACAGCTCACGGCTCACTTTAGGATCAATATTGCTATACACGCAGCGGCGCTTATTGACGATTAGCAGGCCATATAAGGTTTGTTGCTCAAAGGCGATTACCGCACCGGGTTTTTTCTCCCAATGTGGCTCTGTATAACTGCGCTTAACCAAATGCTGCGCCAGTGGCTCAACCCAGTTAATGTCTATTTTGGCGTTAGTGCGGGCATATAATTTACTGGTTTCTACCAGCTCTGCCGACATTAGCCATTTTGGGCTCTTTTTAAATAACCCCGACCCCGGAAAAATATGAAACTGGCTATTACGCGCGCCTTTATAAATTTGTTTTTCATCTTTAAAGCCAATATGGCTAAGCATACCGCTCAGTAATGCTTTGTGAACTTGCTCACCGTCGGCAGCATTCGATGTGGCTTTCATACCCATTTCGTTGCATACGGTACTTATTTGATAAACAATATCTTGCCACTCACGAAGGCGCATATAAGCGAGGAAGTCTTTTTGGCAGAGTTTTCTAAACTGGCTATTAGTCAGTTCGCTTTGTTGCTCTTCTAAATAATTCCACAAGTTTAAAAATGCAATAAAGTCTGAATCAGGATCATCAAAACGGCCGTGTTTTTCGTTTGCCGCAGCACGTTTTTCTTGCGGGCGCTCACGGGGGTCTTGAATAGACAGTGCCGCCACTATAATAATTACTTCGCGTAGCGCACCGAGCTTATGTGCGGTTAACACCATTTTAGCTAAACGCGGATCGACCGGTAAACGGCTTAATTCTCGGCCTGACTGGGTAAGCGCTGTTTTGTCGTTACGTTTAGTGGGATGTACTGCTTGGAGTTCCTCAAGCAAGGTTAAACCATCGCTAATATTACGACTATCTGGGGCTTGCACAAACGGAAACTGCGCCATGTCGCCTAAACCCAGCGCTAGCATTTGTAAAATAACCGAAGCTAAGTTAGTACGTAGTATTTCAGGATCGGTAAACTCTGGGCGTGATAAAAAGTCATCCTCAGCGTATAAACGAATACAAATACCCGCTTCTACTCGGCCACAACGTCCCATTCGCTGATTTGCACTGGCTTGCGATATTGGCTCTATAGGCAGGCGCTGTACCTTGGTGCGGTAACTATAACGGCTAATACGCGCCGTACCCGGATCAATTACATAACGAATCCCCGGTACGGTTAACGATGTTTCGGCCACGTTGGTCGATAAAATAATATGGCGGCGCGAGTGCGGTGCAAATATGCGGTTTTGCTCGGCGTTTGATAGTCGCGAATAAAGCGGTAATATATCAGTGTGTTTTAAATTACGTTTACTGAGAGCATCGGCGGTATCGCGTATTTCACGCTCACCATTTAAAAATATTAAAATGTCGCCAGGGCCTTCTGCACACAGTTCATCTACAGCATCAAAAATACCTTGCAGTTGGTCGCCTTCGGCTTCCATATCCTCTTTATTTATCTCAGTAACTGGGTTGTAACGTACATCAACCGGGAAGGTTCGCCCTGATACTTCTATAATTGGCGCATCATCAAAGTGCTTTGAAAAACGCTCTGGATCGATCGTTGCTGAGGTAATTATTATTTTTAAATCGGGGCGCTTAGGGAGTAAATTTTTTAAATAACCTAAAATAAAGTCAATGTTTAAGCTACGTTCGTGCGCTTCATCAATAATAATGGTGTCGTATTGATTTAAAAATCGATCTTGTTGAATTTCGGCAAGTAAAATCCCGTCGGTCATTAGTTTAATATAGGTATTATTCGAGACCTGATCACTAAAGCGTATTTTAAAACCAACTTGTTGGCCAAGTTCACACTGCATTTCTTCTGCAATACGATTAGCCACCGTTCGTGCTGCTAGTCGCCTTGGTTGGGTGTGGCCAATTAAGCCATCAACCCCACGCCCTAGCTCTAAACACATTTTAGGAATTTGCGTGGTTTTACCTGAACCGGTTTCACCTGCAATAATAACCACTTGGTTATTAGCAATGGCGTTTTTAATCACATCCTTTTTTTGACTCACCGGTAATTGCTCTGGGTAAGTCACTTTAGGCAGAGCCGCTAAACGCTGCGCACGCAGTGCTTGGCTACGGGTAATGTCGGCCGCTATTTTTTCAAGCGCGTTGGCATGCTTATTCTCATCGGTTATTTTTTTTACGCCATGTAAGCGTTTTTTAAAAATGAATTGATCTTTTTTCAAGCACGTCTTTAGCTCGCCAAACAACTGACCTAGGTTTACCACCCGCATACCTTATAAAATTAGTAAAAGAGCCGCAATTGTAGCAAATTAAATGGCTGGGGTTAATCCTACAAAGTGCATAACGCTTAGTAGTTTGTTATATAAGCCACCAGCCAAACAAATAAAGCGCTTATTCGCCTTTAAAAATGCCTACATAAGTGGCTTGGGTATTTGATTTACTGGCTCTGTACATACCTGAGGTATTAAACGGCAAACTAATATTACCTTTAGTATCCACTATAATAACACCGCCCGTACCGCCTATTGGTGCAAGTACCCCATTAATCACTTCGTCCCCTGCTTGCGTTATGGTTTTACCTTGGTATTTAACGCGCGCACAAATATCGCTGGCTACATTGTAACGAATAAAATACTCACCATGGCCGGTAGCCGATACCGCACACGATTCATTTTCCGCAAACGTTCCTGCACCAATTACCGGCGCATCACCAATACGGCCATAGCGTTTGGCGGTCATACCGCCGGTTGATGTACCAGCTGCTAAATTGCCATTTTTATCCAGTGCTACCGCACCAACCGTGCCCATTTTATAGTTATTTGGCAAGGCTTTATGCGCCGCTTGATAGTCTTTACTGGTTGCTTTGGCTTTATCTAATTTTTGCTTTGCTTTTAATAATGCTTTATAGCGGTGCTCGGTATCAAATAAGTTATTTTCGATTAAGGGAATACCTTGCTCTTTAGCAAATTCTTCAGCGCCTTGCCCACTGAGCATGACGTGTACTGAATTATCCATAACCAAACGTGCTAAATTAATTGGGCTCTCTACATGCTTAACACCTGCAACTGCGCCCGCCTGACGATTACGACCATCCATAATTGATGCATCGAGCTCATGGCTGCCATCGTAAGTATAAACCGCGCCACGCCCTGCATTAAAATAAGTAGACTGCTCCATCACTTGAATCGCTGCCGTTATGGCATCTAAGCTTTCGCCGCCTTGCTCAAGTACTTTATAACCGGCCTCTACCGCTTGGGTTAATTTAGCACGATAAGCTTGCTCTTCTTTTGGCGTAAATTTACTTTTTTCAATCGTGCCCGCACCGCCATGAATGGCAATAGCAAAAGGTACTTCTGCGCTTAAGGCGTTATTGCTTACGCTAATAAAACTAGTGGCGATAAGCGCCATTAAAAGTGATTTTTTCATAATGAGCTCTTATAAACTTCAGTGAAACCAATGTGGATGGTCGCTAACTATTTATCAAGTAAAGTAAGTTTAAACACATAAAAAAAGCGCCCAAAGGCGCTAATGCCAGTCAGTTAACACTGACTGGCTTTTTTTTATAGGGATATTTAGATGGTTTCTTTTTCACACATCGTGGAAAGCTGCGCTCATGACGCCTTGTTGGTAAC
>NZ_JAGGDL010000056.1:0-16717 GCF_017653575.1 Pseudoalteromonas sp. K222D | reverse complement strand
GGGTGCATAGCTCAGCTGGATAGAGTACTCGGCTACGAACCGAGCGGTCGGAGGTTCGAATCCTCCTGCGCCCACCACTTTATAGACTCCTACTTAGAGTATAAATAAGTAAAGTGTTGGCTAAAACCAAACGGTCGGAGGTTCATTATTACAAGATACGTCCTGCGCCCACCACTTTATAGACTCCTACTTAGAGTAAAAACAAGTAAAGTAAAAATGAAAGTGGGTGCATAGCTCAGCTGGATAGAGTACTCGGCTACGAACCGAGCGGTCGGAGGTTCGAATCCTCCTGCGCCCACCACTTTCATATTTTCATACACTTTTAAGTGTAAGAAAAATAAGCCGATGAAAATCGGTTTTTTTATTTTAAAGTTATACACTCCGCTTAGAGTTTAAATAAGCAAACAATGAAAGTGGGTGCATAGCTCAGCTGGATAGAGTACTCGGCTACGAACCGAGCGGTCGGAGGTTCGAATCCTCCTGCGCCCACCACTTTCATACATTAACCGACACTTGAGTCGGTTTTTTTATGCCTGAAATAAAGTGAAATTATTGTGTGGCCGAGAACCGAGCACTCGGAGGTTCACTCTTACAAGATACGTCCTGCGCCCACCACTTTCATACATTAACCGACACTTGAGTCGGTTTTTTTATGCCTGAAATAAAGTGAAAATTGTAGATTGCCATCCCTATTGACGGAGAACTTGTTCGCGAGAGAAACGGCAGGTTCTAATTACTTAACACCTTTCTAAAGCTGCTCTTTTTTATTACCTATGTTACTTTAAACGCCTTGTTTAAAAGGATATTGCAGTATGTTTAAAACCCTATTTATTACGTTGTTTTTTATTTTTAGCGCTACTTTAATACTCAGCGTACAAGCTGATGAAGCTAAAGGTTCAATTGTTGTGGGGGCGCAGCAATACACAAAGTATTTACCGCAGTTAAAAAATAAGCGCGTAGGGCTGGTGGTTAATCAAACATCAACAGTAGAACAAATCCATTTAGTAGATAGCCTGCGGGAAAAAAACGTAAACATAACTAAAATATTTGCACCTGAGCATGGCTTTCGTGGCGATCACGATGCGGGGGCGCACGTAAAAAATGCCGTTGATAGTAAAACAGGTATTCCGCTTATTTCTATTTACGGCAACAATAAAAAACCGAGCGCCGAAGTTTTAGCTGATGTTGATGTAATAATTTTTGATATTCAAGATGTGGGTGTGCGATTTTATACTTATATAAGCTCTATGCATTACATGATGGAAGCAGCTGCCGAACAAGGGGTGGAGTTTATTGTACTTGACAGACCAAACCCAAATATTGCTTATGTTGATGGGCCCATATTAGAGCCACAATTTAAGTCATTTGTAGGTATGCACCCCATTCCTATAGTTCATGGTATGACTGTGGGCGAGCTTGCAAACATGATCAAAGGTGAAGGCTGGATAAATCAAGCAGCTGCTTTAGAGCTTAATGTGATCCCAGTTAGTGGTTATACACGCGCAACTAGCTATAGTTTACCGATAAAGCCAAGCCCTAATTTACCAAATGATACTGCTATTTCGCTTTATCCGTCACTGTGCTTTTTTGAAGCCACGCCAATTAGTATTGGCAGAGGCACCGATTTTGCGTTTCAGGTTATAGGGTATTCACCGATTGCTTTAGGAGAGTTTAGTTTTACCCCGCGCGCTATTAAAGGCGCGGCACTAAATCCTAAATTTAAAAACCAAGCAGTGCAAGGGCTCGATTTACGTCAAGCTACCACTAAAGGGTTAGATTTAAGCTACTTAATAAGTGCTTATAAGCAGCTTAATAATAATGATATTACGTTTTTTGAGCGCGCTGATTTTATGGATAAGTTAGCAGGTACCGATAAGCTGCGCTTAGCTATTGAGGCGGGGCAATCGGCACAACAAATAAAGCAAACTTGGCAGGCGGCCCTGATGCAATTTAAACAGCAAAGAGCACCTTATTTGTTATATGAGTAAAAGGCAGCTTATGTACTTATATTTAAAAAATAAAAATTATTACAGTATAAAAAAGTTATTAATAGTGGCTTTAAGTTTTATGCTGGGGGCATGTAGCTCCTCTGTAGAGCCGCTCGAGCCCAAGGCGCTATTAACGCAAAGTAAACTAGTTGAGCTGCCTAATGCGCAAGTAATTGTTACCTTTCCTGAGCCAAACCCTAGTAGCCGTGAGTATGTAAATAATCGCGGCACGTTTAAAGCCTATAAAGGCCATGGGCAGCTGTTAATTCAAAATCATAGTGCTAAAAGTGCCGACATTTATATAAATAATCAACTGCTTAATATTAAGCAATTGCTCGGCGCTAATACTGTGTACCAATATAGTTTAGCAAAGCTAACGCATAACGGGGTTAACACCTTTAAAGTTGCAAACATTCAACCAGCGGGAGCAAGTTTAACGCTGCGCTTTGCGTTTCCTACTTTAAATAAAGCATCGCATCAGCAGGCTAATTTTAGTGAGGTAGATGCATTAATAGATCGAGATATTAAAGCGGGTTTTCCTGGTGCTGTTTTAGCGGTAGTAAAAAGTGGTGAGTTAATTAAATTAACTGCTTATGGCGATGCAAAACAGTATCAACAGAACGATTTAATGCTATTACGCCCAGAGCCAATGCAAACTGATACCTTATTTGACTTAGCCTCTAATACTAAAATATTTGCTACCAACTTTGCATTAATGAAGTTAGTAAGCGAAGGCCTATTAAATATTAATAAGCCAGTGCAATTATATTTACCAGAGTATCAAGGCGATGGTCGAGAGCAGCGACGCGTAAAAGATTTACTCACGCATAGCGCAGGCTATCCGCCGGTGTTTGATTTTCATCGTAAAGACAGTAGCAATGGCGATGTGTTTTACTCACAAAATAGCCATACTACAAAAAAGCTCTTACTTACCAGTGTGCCACTTAGCGAAAAATCGCTCGGGCAGCATGTTTATTCAGACATTGATTACATGATTTTAGGAGTATTGGTTGAGCGTATAACCGGTATTTCACTTGACGATTACCTAGAGCAACAAGTATATGCGCCATTAAAATTGCATAACACTGTGTTTAACCCCCTTAAAAAAGGCTTTAATGCTCAGCAATTTGCCGCCACAGAGCTGGGTGGTAACACGCGAGACGGACGAATCAAATTTGATAATATTCGCACCCATGTTTTACAAGGCCAAGTACATGACGAGCGTGCGTACTATTCTCTAGGTGGCGTAGCAGGGCACGCGGGGTTATTTAGTAATGCGCCAGATTTAGCCATACTTTGTCAGCTACTATTAAATAATGGTGGTTACGGCGATAAGCAGCTTTTTAGTGCAAGTGCTTTAGCGCAGTTTTTAACCCCACAAAGTAGCGATGAAACCTACGGGCTGGGCTTTAGGCTTGCTGGTAATAACCAAGCAAGGCGTTGGCACTTTGGCCCTTACGCAAGCGCACAGGCTTATGGGCATACAGGTTGGACAGGCACAGTAACGGTAATTGATCCCGTTTACGACTTAGCGATTATTTTATTAACTAATGCGCGGCATACGCCAATTACAGGCTCGCAAAAAAGTTATCAATTTAGTGGTAAAAATTATGAAACTGCACAATATGGCTCGGTTGTTTCATTAATATACGAAGCGTTATTAAATCAATAAACTGACAGTATAAATAGCATATATCAATGTGCTTAGTGGTTTACTTAAATGGGTTTTGACTGTAAAACTTAAGCTAGATAACAAAGTGTAAAATATTTACCCCGTAAATAAGCACACTAAAATAAAGGTTAATTTATGTCTTGGTATTCTATTTTACCGCCGTTAATCGCCATTGCTGTCGTATTTTGGCGCAAAGAGGTTATTATGGCGCTGTTGCTTGCAGTGGCTTCGTCAGAGTTTTTACTCGCATTACAGGGTGAGGGCAGTAGTGTATTTAATACCTTTTTAAACACTATTGAACGTATTGTTAGCGTAGCAAGCTCGCCCGGCAATACCCGTATTTTAATTTTTAGTATTTTGATTGGTGCTTTGCTTGCCTACATTCGCGAGTCGGGTGGAGTAGCCGCTACCGTTAATATGTTAATGAACAAAGGTATAGCGAAAAGTAAGCGTCAAGTTGGCTTTTTAACTATGTTTACTGGCATTGCGGTGTTTATAGAGTCAAACCTGAGTGTACTTACTGCAGGTATTTTATCGCGCGGATTATTCGATAAATTTAAAATGAGCCGCGCCCGCTTAGCTTATATTATCGATAGCACCAGTGCGCCGGTATGTATTTTAATATTACTAAATGGTTGGGGCGCATTTGTACTAGGGTTATTAAGCAACTACGAGTTAGGTGAATCGGCTGTATCGGTACTTTGGGGCAGCGTAGGCTATAACTTTTACGCCATAATCACGCTTGTTATTGTTTTTTACACCATTGCGTTTGATAAAGTACATGGCCCAATGAAACAAGCTGAGCAAAAACTAGAGCTACAAACAACTGACTTAAAAGAAGAAGTAAAAGGCTCTAAAGCACGCTTTATGTTAGTGCCCCTTATTACGCTGATTGTTAGCATGGTGGGCTTTATGTTTTACACAGGTAACGGTGTATTGGCAGAAGGTAGTGGCTCAAAGTCGGTATTGTATGCAACCGTTTTAGCCATAGTTGTAGCTTACTTTTTAATGCTAGCATCACGCCAATTTAGCCACCATAAGTTAGTTGAAACAGGCTTTAAAGGGATGGGCGAATTACTGCCACTAGTAGGCATTGTATTGTTATCGTTAACTTTAGGAGCAAGCTTAAAAGAGTTGGGTACTGGTGTGTTTGTGGCATCTTTAGTGGGCGATTACCTCCCTATTTACTTGGTGGTACCGGCACTGTTTTTAACCGGTGCGGTTATGTCGTTTACTACGGGGACATCGTGGGGCACCTTTGCAATTTTAATCCCTATTGGCGTGCCGCTTATTCAAGCATTGGGTTTGCCGCCGTCGTTGGTATTAGGCGCTATTTTAGGTGGCGGTATATTTGGCGATCACTGCTCGCCCATATCCGACACCAGCGCAGTATCGGCTATCGCCTCAGGCTGTGACTTACTCACCCACGTTAAAACCCAGCTACCCTATGCCTTGTTCGCTGGTGGCCTGACACTTATAGCCTACTTAGTAACGAGCATAATTGTTTTATAAGCGTGTTTATGATTACTCATTTTGAATGACAAAAAGCCTGCAAATTTGCAGGCTTTTTGTTTATACGTAGGTTGGATAAGCGGCGCAGCCGCGCCATCCGACAAGTCAGCTACTTACAACGCATTTAAGCTGTGCTCTAGCATTGCGGTAATTTGCTTTACTATTTTTGCTTCCGTTTTCGGCTCAAACTGTTGAATTCTGGGTGTGTGAATATGGCCTGTTGGAATGGTTGAATTAAGTTGATTACGAAGGCGTATACTGCGATACGAAATTTCGTTAGACAGGTATCCACCGCCAGAGCCATTTACGGCAATGCTATTTTGCAACTCGGCAAGTGTTGCAGGCTCGTAAGTTTTTTCTAAGGTAGTGATTTTATGATTATCAATAACCTTATACGGCCCTTGTGCTTGCTGCATATTTGCCACGGGAAGGCTAAATTGTACAAATTCGTTACCTGGCAGTGGCTGGTTATTTAAACTTGGGAGCAAGGGAGCTGTTTGTGTCCCGCCAAATATAATATTGGCATTGTCTGGGGCAGTTACGCTGCGGCGCTTACCGGGAAATCTTTCTAAATCAAAATCTTTGCGACCCATGCTTACAGTAACAATCATATCGACATTATTCAGGGCGTAATAGGGCGCGAGGAGTGCTTCGATTATACCTTGATCAAAGTCGGCATAACGAACGGGCACCATAACGGTGTTAATTTCAGCGCTAATGCCTTGGTAGTTAATTACTTGACCATCTAGTAAGAGGGCAGCAACTCCAGATGGATTACTTTGATTTATGTTTTTATCTAATAAAAAGGGGTCAAAGCCGGTAAGGATAATTT
Source organism: Pseudoalteromonas sp. K222D (assembly GCF_017653575.1). Taxonomy (NCBI): domain Bacteria; kingdom Pseudomonadati; phylum Pseudomonadota; class Gammaproteobacteria; order Alteromonadales; family Pseudoalteromonadaceae; genus Pseudoalteromonas; species Pseudoalteromonas sp. K222D. The sequence continues at coordinate 10,713 of NZ_JAGGDL010000056.1, read as the reverse complement.
TTTTAGTACTGCCTTGAGTAAAACTGAGATCGTTATGACCGCGACTGCCTTTTTCTAACTGAGTTAAAAGGTTATTTTGCTCAGCAACTGAGAGGGTAAATTTTGGCTTAACAGAGCGAATTATTTTACTTGAAAGTAATCGTGCCCAGTAAAGCTCGCGATCATCGTAGTTTTTAGTTGTAACAATACGTTGTTTGGCGTTTAACCATAATTGACTTGAATAATCAGCGATTAAGTCAGTTGCATGCTGAAAGTTGTTAAGGCTTTTCCATTGCTGTTCAAATTGATTCATCTCATCAGCAAAGGCCATTAGCACCTGAGGCATGGCGTGGGTAGCGGCTTCAATTCGTTGCTCTTCGGTTGTTAAATTATTACTCAAAACCGAGCAAGAAGAAAAAATTAAACTTGAAGCAAATAGTAGTTTAAGCATGGTAGTCCTATACAGTTACAGCGATTATTTGGTTACTATCCTACGCATCTAGACGCAGTGCAAATTAATTCGTTGGCTAACCATTGATTAACAGCTACTAACGTTGCAGAGGGCTAATAGCACTAATGCTGTTGTTAAATCAAAAAGAACGCAAATAGATTTTTCGATAAGTGGATTGTTTAGTTACAATGGCGGCAGTTATATTTTGTTCACTTAATTTTAGGCTGTTATGCAACTCATTGAAATAAATAAAGCGCGTTATCGTAAGCATTTAAACCGTGTTATTGCCGGTTGTGCTGTGGGTTTAGCTGTTGGGAGCTTAGCTATATCGCAAGCGCTGATTGCTTTGTTTCCTGATGAGAGCGGCACTCACTTTCATTGGAATGTAACGGGCGTTGTTATTAGCGCATTAGGGCTTGCGTGGTTACTTAATAAATACCGCACGCATCCGTTTATGATTGAAGTGGTGTATGTGTGGGAGCTTAAACAAGCGCTTAATAAAATAACGCGTAAAATGGCGAAGTTAAAGGCTGCAGGGCGTGAAGGTAATAGTGATGCGCTATTGGCTATTCATTACAGTTACGCGGGCTCTAAATTGTTATGGCAGCTCGATGACAATACAATCACTATGGATGACTTAGCAATTAAGCAAGCTGAGCTGGATAGTGTGGCGGCTAAGTATAATTTAACACTTGATGCCAATGACTATGATGCAAGTATTTTAAAGAACTTTTAAAGCAATTTTAAAACGATTTTAAGTATTAAATAGCTTTTTAATTAGCGTATTAGTTGCGCTTTTTTCTTCTGATAAGGGTTTAACATGAGTTTAATTGTTTATGGCGTACCTCTTTCTCCTTATGTACGCAAGGTGTGTCTGTGTTTGGCTGCAAAGCAGTTAGATTATAAGTTAGAAATAGTGTCGCCGTTTAATCAACCGGCTTGGTTTTTTGAGTTAAATCCATTAGGGCGTATACCAGCGCTTAAAGATGGTGATTTAGTGCTGGCTGATTCGAGTGTTATTTGCCAATACCTTGATGATAAATACACAGGGAATACAGCATTACTTGGCGACACTGTCGAGCAGACGGCTCAGGTACGCTGGTTAGAAAAATACGCTGATTATGAACTTGCGCCGTTAACTACTTTTACTGTGTTTCAACAGCGAGTAATTAATTTAGGTATGCAAAAAGTATGTGATGAAAGTTTAGTAAAGTTGGCTATGAATGAGCAGTTACCACCGCACTTTGACTACCTTGAAGGCGTGCTAGGTCATAATGATTACTTTGTAGGTAACGCGTTAACCCTTGCTGATATAGCGTTTGCGTCGCAGATAATCAATATGCAGCATGCGGGCGAGCAGATTAATGCACAGCGCTGGCCAAATTTAGCTGCACTTTTTGAGCGTGTAAAAGAATTACCAGCAATGCAAACTTTATTACAAAGTGAGCAGGCTATGCTTGCGTCAATGCAATAGTGTTTAAGGTTATTTAGTTCAGTAATTAATAGCGTTTAGTTTAGAGGGAGGCTCTATGAAAAAAATACTAGTTGTGTGTTTAGGTAATATTTGTCGATCGCCTACAGCTGAAGCGGTATTAAAAAAACGTGCTGAGCAGTTAGGTATTGCCGTTAAAGTTGATTCGGCCGGTACTATAGGTCATCACGAAGGCAATTCACCAGATAGCCGATCTATGCAGGCGGGCGAAAAACGAGGTTATAGCTTCAAAGGGATTTATTCGCGTAAAGTGCGCAGTAGTGATTTTACTGAATTCGATTTGATTTTAGCCGCCGACAAACAAAATTTAGCCGATTTAACTCAGCGTTGCCCAGCACATTTACAGTATAAGCTTGCACTGTTTTTAGAGTTTGGTGAGCAGGCTGTAAGTGCTATTCCCGATCCTTATTATGGTGGGGACGATGGTTTTGAAAAGGTGCTAGATTTAATTGAAGCAGCAAGTGATAAAATATTAGCTAAATTAACCCCCAATATTTAAGTAATGGCCTTGTGCGTTACAGTGAATAATAAAGGCGCTAAATTGCGCCTTTTTTATTAGAAAATTTATGATTACTTAGCGAGAAAACCCTGTGATCTTTAGTCGCTGGGTAGTTCACTAAGTTATCGGTTAATTTTGAAGTCGAGCCGTACTTGGGTTTTTGCTGTTACAGGTATGCCATCTTCAAATTTAGGAGCATAGCGCCATTGCTCTACCGCTTTTTTTGCCGAGTGCTCAAAAGTTACGCCGCCATTTGAATCAAGCACACTCACGTTTTTAACAAAGCCTGCGGTGTCTACTTCAAATTCCATAACTACACTGCCATCTTTACCTTGGCGTGCTTTGCCCATAGGGTAGTCAGGATTAACACGATAAAGCGGGGTTTGTTCTTGGCTTTCTTCCCAAGGCACCATTTTAGCAATAGCTAAGCAGTGCTTAGTTGCTTGCTCACTTTCGCCTTGCTTTTCGTATAGTGCTATAAGCTTAGAGTGAGCGCTTAGCTCGGCGCTGTGATCGTAGCTTAAGTTATTATCAAATACGGTGACTATGCGGTTTAACCTTGTAATTGCTGAATCATATTTTTTACGACCTTCATCAAACGAGGCCATTAAAAAATCTGATTTGATACGCTCTACAGCGTTTTCAGGTAAGTTTGCTTGGTAATACTCGTCAGCTTCTTCGGCGTAGTGTTTAGCAGAACGGTATTTTTCTGGCACAAACTTTTTAACTAACAAAGAGGCTGCAGCAAATTGCATGTCGGCTACAAATCTTGGTTTTTTAAGCTCCTTTGCTATATCAACTATACGTTCCAATTGGCTATCGGCCTGACGCGCTGATTTAGTATTGCTTGCCATACCTAGTAAGGCGTCTATTGTCTCGACTGAGCTTTCACCATGATTGTTAGCTAAAATATTGTACGCCTGTTTATACAGTTCGTAGCGTTTAGCTTCGTCTTCCTGGTTAAATCCGCTGATAGCTTTAGCGTAATTAATGGCTAAATTTGCGGTGTTATCTGCGTTATCGCCATATACTTTAGCACCTAAAGAGTAAGCGAGTTTGGCAGCTTGTTGTATGTTTTCGTTGGTATCTACGGCGCTTAAGTAATTTTGGTACGCTTGAGAAAATGCAGTGTTTGCATTTGTAGCTTCGCTTGCAAAAGCCGATGCAGTAATAACTGAAAGGTTAAGGCTAAGCAGTAAGGCGAGTTTATGTGGTTTCATAATGTTCCATATTATAATTATTATACTTTTTAACACATTAACAATTTACTTATAATTAGTCATGAATTGATGTAAATAAAGGTAAACAGTAAGGGCTTTAGTGAGAATTATATATTGTAATTATGCATTGATAATTAAGCTTCTCGTCGCCATATAATTGCAATAAATACCCTTGGATTTCGATCTTTTTGTATTCTTTTGTGATAATATCACTTCATTATCGTGTCGTAGTTATTTAAATATTTGGATTTGTCGTGGCGCAAGTAAGAGCAAGAGTTCAGCTTAATGTTGGCAAGAACAGTGATATTCCCGCTGAAATTATCTCGTTTACTGATTTAAAAGATGGCAAAGAACATATTGCTATGGTGTTTAACAACGCTGATACAGAGCAAGATGTACCGCTTATTCGTATGCATTCAGAGTGTTTAACGGGTGATGTATTTTACTCGTCGCGTTGTGATTGCGGTGAGCAGTTAAATGAGTGTATTGAAATGATGCACGAGCAAGGCGGTATTTTATTGTATTTACGCCAAGAAGGTCGTGGTATTGGTTTGTATAATAAAATAGATGCTTACGTGTTGCAGTCGCAAGGTATGAACACTTATGAGGCAAATAATCATTTAGGTTTTGCCGATGATTTACGTGATTTTTCGGATGCGGTGCTAATGCTAAATGCGCTTAATTTACCCCACGTTAAATTAATGACCAATAACCCTAAAAAGCTTAATGCACTAAGAGATGCTGGTATTACGGTTGATTCGGTTGTGGGTACGCACGCACACATTAAAGCCGGTGTTGCGGGTAATAAAGCGTATTTAGAAACCAAAATTAAACATGGCGCGCACATGTTAGATATCAAAAAAATTAAAAAACCTTAAATTAAGAGTAACTATGTCTACACAATTACGAGTTTTTAAGGCCGATGCTGCCCTAAAGTGGTTTAAAGCGGGCTGGCTTATTTTTAAAACCCAGCCGCTTACTTTTATTTTTATGCATTTATTTATTGGTATTGTTGGCCTGTTGTCGTTATTTTTACCGCTATTACAAGTGGTAGCGGCTTTAGCTACGCCATTTTTAACCGCAGGATTTTATCAGGCTGTGCTTACTAAGCAGCAAGGCGGTAAAATTATGCTCGCTGATATTCTCAAACCCATTACCACTAAAGGTAATCGTTTAGGTTTACTGCGTTTGGCTTTGTACCAAATGGGTGCGGGTATTTTAATGGCATTATTAGCAAACGGTTTATTTGCCGATGCAATTGCGGTTATGGCGCAGCCAGATTTAGATCCTAATATAGCAATTAGCCAAATGTTAGAGAGTATTTCTATGGCAAGCGTGGTGCTATTTTTATTAGCGTTGTCGGTTTATTTAACTGCATTCGCTTACGCGGTTCCATTAGTTTACTTTAATAAAGAACAGCGCATTTTTAGCGCTCTTAAAAACTCCTTTATGGTGTTTTATTATAATATTTTACCGCTAAGCGTTTATGCTATTATTTGCGGGTTGTTTATTGTGCTTTCGATGTTTTTATCGTTCTTACCCTTGTTGGTTTTAATGCCTATTTGCTACATTAGCTTTTTTGTATCTTATCAAGCTATTTTTATGCCGGTTGTACCACCAAGTGACGATAGCAATATTACGCCATTAAGTAGTGAATCTAGTGGGCGTTTTGACGCTTAATGGATGATAAGTTAAAGCAGAAATTAAAAAACTATGTACTTTGGTTGTTATCAAGGCAAGAATATTCACGCCGAGAATTAACGTTCAAATTACAAAAAAAAGAAGCCACAGATGAGTTTATCGAAACCTTGCTTGATTGGTGCGAAAAGCACAATTTTGTAAACGAGCAACGTTACTGTGAAGGCTTTGTTAGAAAACACATATTTAAATGCCATGGCTTAAGGCGCATTCAAAGCGAAGCTATGGGCAAAGGGATTGACCGTTCATTACTTGAAAAAGTAATTGAAGAGCTTGAAGTAGATTGGTTTGAGCTGGCGCAGGATGCGTACAATAAAAAATATTCAAATACACCGGCAGACCTCGAGTACAAAGACAAGGCCAAGCGCGTGCGCTACCTAATGTATAGAGGCTTTAGCTACGATGAAATCGATTTTGCAATGCAAGCACAGTAAATACGGGTGAGACCTTCACATGCAGCACATGACTACCGCACAAATTAGACAACAGTTTTTAGACTTTTTTGCCAGCAAACAACATCAAGTTGTTCCTTCAAGCTCGCTTATACCGGGTAACGATGCCACTTTGTTATTTAACAATGCCGGTATGGTGCAATTTAAAGATGTATTTTTAGGCGCAGAAAGCCGCCCTTATACGCGTGCGACTAGCTCGCAGCGCTGTGTACGTGCTGGCGGTAAACATAACGATTTAGAAAACGTTGGTTATACTGCGCGTCACCATACATTTTTTGAAATGTTAGGTAACTTTAGTTTTGGTGATTACTTCAAGCAAGACGCGATTAAATTTGCGTGGCAGTTTTTAACAGAGGAAGTAAAGCTACCTAAAGAAAAACTGTTAGTTACTATTTACCATGACGATGAAGAAGCGTTTAACTACTGGTCTAACGATATAGGCTTACCTGCAGATCGCATTATTAGAATTGCCACTGCAGATAACTTTTGGTCAATGGGTGATACCGGTCCGTGTGGCCCGTGTTCTGAAATATTTTACGACCATGGCGAGCATATTTGGGGCGGTCCTCCTGGATCACCTGAGGAAGATGGCGATCGCTTTATCGAAATTTGGAACCTAGTATTTATGCAGTACAACCGTCAAAACGACGGAACTATGCTGCCACTACCTAAGCAATCGGTTGATACAGGTATGGGGCTTGAGCGTATTGCTGCTATTTTACAAGGCGTTCATTCAAACTATGAAATTGACTTATTTAAAGGCTTAATTGCCGCTGCTGCAAGTGTTACTAACGCACAAGACATGGACGATAAATCACTACGCGTAGTGGCGGATCATATTCGTTCGTGTGCATTTTTAATCTCTGACGGGGTTATGCCATCTAACGAAGGCCGTGGTTATGTACTACGTCGTATTATTCGCCGTGCTGTTCGCCATGGTAATAAGTTAGGTGCACAAGGTGCCTTTTTCTATAAATTAGTAGCTGCACTTATTGAGCAAATGGGCCAAGCGTACCCAGAGCTTGCAAAGCAGCAAGAAATTATTGAAAAAGTATTGCGCATTGAAGAAGAGCAGTTTGGTAAAACGCTAGAGCGTGGTTTAGCTATTTTAGAAGAAAGCTTAAGCGACCTTAAAGGTGATGTAATTCCTGGCGACTTAGTATTTAAACTTTACGATACTTATGGCTTTCCTGCGGATTTAACTGCAGATGTGGCGCGTGAGCGTCAAATGACGATTGATAATAAAGGCTTTGAAGAGTGCATGGCGGTGCAGCGTAAAACAGCGCAGCAGGCCGGTAAATTTGGTGCCGATTATAACGATCAATTAAAGTCAGACAAACAAACAACTTACAAAGGCTACACCACCACTAGCCATAGTGCGACTGTGGTTGAAGTGTTTGCTGGCAGTGAGTCGGTTTCATTACTAGAAGATGGCCAAAAAGGCATTGTAATACTAGACCGTACGCCATTTTATGCAGAGTCGGGCGGCCAAGTTGGTGATACAGGTGTAATTAGCGTTGCTGGTGGCGAGTTTACAGTAACTAACACGACTAAATTAGGTAATGCATTTGCACACCACGGTATAGTACAAGGCCGTATTGGTCTTAACGATAAAGTAGAAGCAACAATTGATGACGCACGCCGCGAACGCATCAAGAAAAACCATACTGCTACGCATATATTGCACGAAACACTGCGCCAATTATTAGGCGAACATGTAGGTCAAAAAGGCTCGCTAGTTCAAGCAGAGCGTTTGCGTTTTGACTTTTCACATTTTGAAGCTGTTACCAAAGAAGAATTACGCGAAATTGAACGTGTAGTAAACGATGAAATTCGTTGTAACTTTGCGTTAAGTACCGAGCTTATGGCAATAGATGACGCTAAAGCAAAAGGTGCAATGGCGTTATTTGGCGAAAAATACGATGACGAAGTACGTGTAGTTACTATTGGGGACTACTCTATTGAGCTTTGTGGTGGTACACATGTTGAACGCGCAGGTGATATTGGTTTATTCAAAATAGTATCTGAAAGCGGTATTGCTGCGGGTGTTCGTCGTATTGAAGCGGTAACCGGCGCTGACGCGATTGCCTACGTGAGTGAGCAAGAGCAAAAGCTAAATGATGTAGCTGCTGTAGTTAAAGCCGACAGCGCGTCAGTACTTGAAAAAGTAACTGCGCTGCTTGATAAATCAAAACAGCTAGAAAAACAAATTGCGCAACTTAACGATAAGCTAGCAAGTGCTGCGGGTGCCTCATTACTTGATTCAGTAGTAGAAATTAACGGTATTAAGCTATTAATAGCCAACGTTAAGGGCACTGAGTCAAAAGCGTTACGTGGTATGGTTGATGATCTTAAAAACAAAATTGGCTCGGGTGTTATTGCACTAGGTGTTGCAAGCGATGATAAAGTGAGCTTAATTGCAGGTGTAACTAAAGATTTAACCGGTAGAGTTAAAGCCGGTGAGCTAGTTAACCATATGGCCAGCCAAGTAGGTGGTAAAGGTGGCGGCCGTCCAGATATGGCACAAGCGGGTGGCTCTGAGCCAGAAAACCTAACTGCAGCATTAGACAGTGTAACAGCTTGGTTTACTGAGAAAACACAAGCTTAAGTGGCACTTATTGTTCAAAAGTTCGGTGGCACTTCAGTTGGTTCAATAGAGCGAATTGAAGCGGTTGCCGACCTTGTTGTTAAAACTAAACAACAAGGCCATCAAGTGGTTGTAGTGCTCTCGGCTATGTCGGGAGAAACCAACCGCTTAATTAATCTCGCCAAACAAATAGATACTCGGCCAAGTAGCCGTGAACTTGACGTATTAATTAGCACCGGCGAGCAGGTTTCGGTGGCTTTATTAGCTATGGCTATTATTAAACGCGGTCATTCTGCTGTGAGTTTATTAGCCGATCAGGTTAATATTTTAACCGATAATATGTTTGGCAAAGCCCGTATTACAGATGTAGCTGCAACGCGTTTAAAACATGAGCTTGAGCATAACCGTATTGCAATTATTGCGGGTTTTCAGGGCCGTGATATTGAAGGAAATGTAACTACATTAGGGCGTGGCGGTACCGATACTTCGGCGGTTGAAATTGCTGGAGCAATAAAAGCTGACGAATGTCAGATCTATACCGACGTTAACGGCGTATATACTACAGACCCTCGTGTTGAACCTAATGCACGACGAATGAGCCAAGTTACCTTTGCTGAAATGCTAGAGTTAGCAAGTTTAGGGGCTAAAGTATTGCATATTCGTTCAGTTGAAGCGGCAGGAAAGCATAATGTGCCACTTAGGGTGCTATCAAGTTTTTACCCTGATGCTGGTACATTGATTAGTTTTGAGGAGAGCGATATGCCTGGTAATGTCGTTTCGGGTATTGCGTTTAATCGTGATGAATGTTTAATAAATGTAGAGGGTGTACTTAGTGGTACACAATATCTTGCAAAGATTTTGAAACTTTTTGCAGATAATGGCATCGAAATAGATATGATTAATCAAGTTAATCATAATGTTGACAAAGTAGACTATGCTTTTACTGTACACACAAATGATTATTTACACGCATTAGACGTTTTAACAGAGCAGCAAGCTCAGTTAACAGCACAAAATATTTTTGGGTTAACAACAGTCGCTAAAGTGTCTGCTGTTGGTATGGGGATGAAGTCACATTCGGGTGTTGCTAGTTTATTTTTTGATGCATTAGCTGCAGAAAATATTAATGTTATTTTAGTGTCTACATCAGAAATTAAAATATCGGTTTTAATAGATGAAAAATACCTAGAGTTGGCTGTTCGTGCATTACATAAGATATTTTTAACAGAAAATGAATAGATTGATAGGTTTTACTTACTTTTTAGTCTAATTTTCATTAAAATGTTTTAGCGGAATCTTATAATTTTATTGGAACAAGGGAGCAAAAGAATGCTAATACTAACTCGTAGAGTAGGTGAAACCCTAATGATCGGTGACGAAGTAACCGTTACTGTTCTAGGTGTTAAAGGGAATCAAGTTCGAATCGGTGTTAACGCACCAAAAGACGTTTCAGTGCATCGTGAAGAGATTTACATGCGTATTCAAGCTGAAAAGTCTAACCCTGAACCTGGTAATGCTTAATCAGCAATGTATATAACTTAGTTACATACTGAGTTATTGCCAAAAGCCACTCACTGAGTGGCTTTTTTGTGTATAAAATTAAGTGTTTCGGCAGTTAATATGTGCTTGGATATATACTGCATACCTTTTTTGTTTTTTAATAGTATGCCGCGCTCTGTGGTTATAACTTCGTTAATATCTGACCACAGAAGTTGGGTGTTTTTATAAAAGTTACTCGATTTAATCCCTTCTTCGTCAAAGGTAAGGGTGACCTCAGACCCCGAGGCTTTGCTTAGCATTTGTCTAGTAACCCACCAAGGACGGCGATAATAAAAGGCAATACATTCGAGTACCGCAACCATGATCAGAAAAGATCCTAGGTAATGATCGTCTAAACCATAAATTCCAAATAAACCGAGTGCTACTAATAGCGCCAATAAAAAGTATTTTGGTTGCGCGCGCTTGCTATGCGCAACTGATTCGTCAAAGCACTCATAAAAATAAGGCTTATCAAGCGTGTAGATTGTTGTAAGTGTCATATAGAAGTTCTTAAAACATAGTTATATGCATTTTAACAAGCTAACCAGTAAATGCGCAGTTATATAATAAATAACTGCATAATAGATAAAGATATTGGCGTTTATTATTTATCAGATCCAACCTTTAATTTAGATATTATTTTATTACACACATAAAAAAACGGCTCATTTTAGAGTAATGCCGATCAGTTAAGGTTAATTGATAGGTTGACCGATCTAAATGATCGTGAATAATCCGTAATTAGTTTCGCTAATTACGGTTTTTTTATGGATATTCAAACAGCTCTTTCAACCAC
>NZ_JAGGDL010000055.1:0-16831 GCF_017653575.1 Pseudoalteromonas sp. K222D | reverse complement strand
GTTCTAGGTTCTAGGTTCTAGGTTCTAGGTTCTAGGTTCTAGGTTCTAGGTTCTAGGTTCTAGGTTCTAGGTTCTAGCGAAGTTTATGATAACTGAATAGTTAATACAAACCTTTATATATTTTTTGCATCGGGTTTAATAAAACTACTCGCGGCAATGGCAAATAAGCAATAACCGGTAAAATACCAAAAGCCATTCCCCAGTTCGGCGTGCATTTTAATTAGCCCACCGGTTCCACCCTCGGCATTGCCTGCAAGGTAAGTAACAATAAGTGCAATAACAAACACATCTACCATACTCCACTTACTCAAAGCGCAAATAGTTACTCCCAGATTTTGCTTAAACTTACTCGCTGGCAATAAGCAAAAGACTAATTGCATCAGTAACTTAATAGTCGGTATTACAATTGAAAAAAAAGCCACCAACACCGCCACTAAATAATTTTTATTATGAGCCAGTTCGTTAACCGTTCCCCAAATGCTGCGTGTTTTTTGATAAGCACTTATCTCACCTTCAAGCTTATCTAACCCAAACATGCTTGATGCCATCATCAGCATGTTTCGAGTGTTGCGGTCGCCTTCATCGGCAATCATCTCAATGCCTGTTTGCGCTAATTTAGACTTATCTATTTTCCCCTCTAGGGATAATACAGGCTGGGTAACACCGGGAAGCAATAAAGCTAAAGCAATTAAAATACTAACTATAGGGAGAAGTAAGCGCATAACATATCAAAAAAATAAACCATCATGCGCTTATCATACGCAAACTTAAACGCTGCGTCTTGCTCAATGCTAAACCGAGTTTGCTGTATTTAATTATTGTAATTTGCAGTTACAAACAAGATATAACCATACTTTTTATATGGATATGCGCTAATCCTTAGTGCAAATGTACACAAAGAGCCCAGATGGAGGTATAATAACCACATAATATTTTTGTAAAAACAGCATAAGAGCCTCCTATATGAGCATTGAACAAGCCTTAGTAGAACGTAGTAATAACCAATGTGAATTATGTGCAGCAACAGATACTTTATCTGTGTACGAAGTTCCGCCAGTTAAAGAAGCCCACTCAGATAAATGCATTTACACTTGCCAAGTATGTAAAGATCAAATTGAAGACACCGCTGAGCTAACCCCTACCCATTGGCATTGTTTAAACGACAGCATGTGGAGCCAAACTCCTGCAGTTCAAGTAGTTGCTTATCGTATGTTGAGCCGCTTAGCTGCCGACAATGGCTGGGCACAAGACGCCCTAGACATGATTTACTTAGAAGAAGATACATTAGCATGGGCTCAACAAGTACTTGCTGAAGATGACGACCTAAAGCATCTTGATAGCAATGGCGTAGTACTTAAAGCCGGTGATACCGTAACGCTAATTAAAGATTTAGATGTAAAAGGCAGCAGCCTAACCGCTAAACGCGGTACTGCAGTACGTAATATTGGCTTAACCAGTAACCCTGAACATATTGAAGGGCGTGTTGATGGTCAACGTATTGTAATTCTGACCAAGTTTGTTAAAAAGTAAAAACATTTATTTAGGGCGCATAAGCGCCCTTTTTTACGCGTTGTAACAATCACTAAGTCAAACTTTTACTCCTCAATTAAGCCTTGATTAAGTAACTAAGCACTATCATCATTTAAAATCATCTAATTTAGTATTAAAGGAACAACGATGTTTAAACGTAAGCCAAGTTCAATTTTAAAATCGGTAGCAGGGATCAGCTTCTTAGCCAGTGGCGCATTGGTATTATCTGGATGTGATGATGCTAAGAACACTGCACAGGCAACACAGGCAGAGTCAACAGCAACGCTAACAACTGAAGTTAGTTACCTTGATCGCAGCATGTTGGCGCCTAATTCACAGCTAACAGTAACACTTGCCGATGTATCTAAAATGGATATTAAAGCAACCGTTATTAGCCAGCAGGTTATTGATTTAAATGGTGGTCCTCCTTATTCAGTAGAGCTTGCCTACGACACTAACAAAATTAATAAAGCACTTAGCTACAGCGTTAGTGCACGTATTGAAAATAATGGTGAGCTACTTTACACCAGCACAAGCAATAACAACCCATTCGCAGCAGATGCACAAACCAGCCCGTACAAAATTGTGGTTACAAAAGTAGATCAAAAACCAGATGTTGATTTAGCAAATACATATTGGAAAGCAATCACTTTAGCTGGCGATAATGTTACGGTTACAACAAAAGAACCTTTCATTCAATTTAGTAATGATGGCAAAGTGCATGGATTTTTAGGCTGCAATAACTTTAACGGTGGTTATGAAGTTAATGAGCAAACAGTAACTTTTGATCACATAGCGGCAACGCAAAAAATGTGTCATGAAAACATGGATCAAGAAGCGGCAATGTCTAGCATGCTAAGTAAAGCTGCGCAGTGGCAAGTTAATGGCGAATCGTTGAGCTTAAAAGATGAAAAAGGTGAGCAACTAGCTACCTTTAAAGCCGTTTACTTTAACTAAAATAACTGCAGTAATAATTAAAATGCCCAGTTTAACTGGGCATTTTGCTATGTGGGTTACTCTGCGACTAACTGCTCGCTGCGATAAAAACCACTTGATTCACTCAATACACTCACCAGCTCTGGCAACACCTCATCCATAACCTGTTTTAATTTCCACGGTGGATTAATTACTATCATCCCAGAGGCAGTCATGCCATGCACGTCGGTATCGGCTTTGGTAGCTAGCTCAAATAATTGAATATTACGCATGCCAGAGTCAATCAGGTCTTGCTCCATGTTGTCAATGCGGCTGCGGTCAACAACAGGATACCAAATCATGTATGTGCCGGTAGCAAAGCGCTGGTACGCTTGCATCAACGTAGTAATAACAGTGTCGTAATCGTCTTTGACTTCATAAGGTGGGTCTATTAACACGCAGGCTCTACGCGATGCAGGGGGTAATAAGCCAACCAAACCAGCAAAACCATTTTCGCCACGTACTCGAATCGAACGCTTCCCTTGCATGTTCTCCTCTAGTAATAACAAATCACGTGGGTGCAGCTCAAAAAACCAGCCTTTATCTTGGCGGCGTAAAAAGTGTTCCGCAATTTTTGGCGAACCCGGATAAAACTCTAAATCGGCTGTTTGGTTAAACGATTTGATCAGTGCAATGTAGTCGTTTAAAGCTGAGTGTTTACTAGTGTGTTGCCACAGTTTTTCAATGCCGTCTTGATACTCTTGTGTTTTTTGTGCATCGGCCGCTGCTAATTCGAAAAAGCCCGCACCCGAATGAGTGTCTATATAATCCAGTGGCTTATCTTTTAAAGTTTGGTAACCTAACACTTGTGCTAACACTAAATGTTTAAGTACATCGGCAGGGTTTCCGGCATGAAATGAGTGTCTGTAACTAAGCATTATTTATTTTCGCCATACGCTATTTAATAAAAACAGTGAACCATAAGCACTGTACTTTGACAACCTATCCCCTGATAAGCGGCCATTAAAATGAACCATTTCTGAATGAAAAAGCCAATACACTGAATTATCCCTTAACAGAGAATAAAAATCAGCTAAAACCAGCGTAAATGCTGGTAAATAAACAAACTTTGCTTTACATTTGCATTACCTTAATTACAGTTATATGAGCGCCTTTATGAATAACAACACTCTTCAACAACTCGAACAACTGATCGACCAATTAATTCAGCGTAATAATCAATTACAAGCTGATGTATCTAATTTAAAAGAACAAAATAGTAAACTCGCTGACGACAACGAGCTTTTGCAATTAGAAGCCCTTGAAAACGAAGAAAAGCAAAAAGATGCCAGCACTACTTTATCTGGCCTGCTTGATAAGTTACAAAGCGCACAACAGGCTAGCTAATGTCTGAGCTGCAAAACCAGCGAGTCACTGTTGAATTGCTTGGTAAAGAGCAGCAATTTGCTTGCCCACCTGGGCAAGAAGAGGCACTTAAAGCGGCAGCTAAAAATCTCAATGATTTGGTTGAGCAAATGAAACAACGCTCTACTGTTAAAAATGAGCAAAATGCCCTACTTATGGCAGCCTTAAATTTAAGCCACGAATTGCTAGAAGCAAAGACTATAAAAGCTGTTGATCTGCAACACCAAGATCAACTCATTGATAAGTTGAGTCAGCACTTATCAAATGACTCTAAACATAATAAATAAAAGCGCCTAGAGCGCTTTTATTTATTACGCAGCTTTTAAACCATAATAGAGAGCGTTATATGAAGTCAGCCCTGCGTTTATTTAAATTAAGTAAGTACCTACTACTGCTTAACTCTTTTTATTTTGCAGCCAATGCTAACGCCGATGTTACGTGGGAGAAAATAAGTCCCAATATTCAATTTTTAAAACAACAGCATAAACTACGTTTTTACGACTCAAACCAAGTATTAATTGAAGGTAGTAAATGCGCACTGTTAGTAGATACCAGCGGCAACTTTGCTGCAGTAGAACAACTTGCTAGCGATTTAAAAAAGCACTTAACAACACCTTTGTGTTACTTAGTGGCCACTCATTTCCATGACGATCATTTGCTGGGGATGGCTGTAATGCAGCACTTTTACCCCGATGCGCAATTAATTACCCATCAGCAAGTAAAAACTGACTTTGCCCTTTATCAGCAAGCATTTAACGATAAGCTAGAAGGATTCGAAAAAAGCATTGAGCTTAGCTACCAACGCTTAGCAACACTCCCCGAAAATGAGCAAGCGCAGTGGCGTACAAAGTTAGAACGCGCTAAACAGCGCCTATTCCGATGGCAAAAATATCAACTCAATGCACCTGAAATAAGCATAAACACCAATAAAACATTAGACTTAGGCAATTTTGAAATTACTTTAAACGCCCACCAAGCACATACCAATGGCGATTTAACCATTACAACTAACAGTGGCAGCACTTTGATTGGTGGAGATATTGTTGACTGGCTTCCCTACCCTGGCCACGGCGAGCTAAGCAGCTGGCGCGCACTGCTACAACAATATATTAATGACTCAGTGCTAAAAACTATAATTCCTGGTCATGGTGAACTAACTAATAAGTCGCAACTGCAGCAGTCGCACGCATTTTTAACCGCCATTACAGAGCATGTAGCTAATAATAGTGGGCAAACAATAGAGCAGTTAATGCTGTCATTTCCTGATGTCGCGATTAAACCCTACATGCAAGAGTCGCTTAATGCCAAGTCGAGTAATTTATTTTTACAAGCAGGATTAATTCGCGCGATAAACGCAAAATAACTCAACACAACGGACTGTGTTAAAATAGTAAAAGGATTTTAATAGAAGTGAATGTTATGCGCAGTTTGGTTTTAGCTTGTTTAGGTGTTTTTTTATTTGGCTGTGAAACCACCAAGCCAGAGCCTATAGAAGCACCGCAAATATTTACTCACTTTAAGCCAAGTTACAGCGCCCCTAGTGAATTAAAAACACCGCAAAGCACAAAAACTAACTTACACATAACGCCGCCTAAAAACACAAAAAATAAAATAATAAAGCCACCAGCTAAAACAACTGACTTATGGCAGTATATCGCTAATAATCTGCATTTTCCTATTGAGCAAAATAAAGCGCTAAAAAAGCGTATTAACTGGTATTTGCAGCAACCCGATTACCTGCAAGTTATGAGCAAACGAGCTGCTCCGTATTTATACCATATTGTAAAAAAAGTAGAGCAACAGCAACTACCAATAGAGTTAGCCCTACTGCCTTTTGTAGAGAGCGGATTTAGACCCACTGCACACTCATCGCAGCAAGCCGTTGGCGTATGGCAACTGGTAGGAGCAACTGCACATCATTTTGGGGTTAAGTCGGATCAATGGTATGACGGCCGCCAAGATGTACTTGCCGCCACCGACGCAGCCCTGGCGTATTTAAGTTACTTATATAAACGCTTTGATGGCAATTGGCTGCACGCTCTCGCCGCTTATAATAGCGGTGAAGGGCGAGTTAAACGCGCGATTAAACAAAATAAAAAGCACGGTAAAAGCACTGATTACTGGTCGCTAAAATTACCTCAAGAAACCGCCGATTATGTACCCAAGTTACTGGCACTAAGCTACTTAGTTAAACATCCGCAACAAGGTTTTAAACGCCCAAAGCTCGCTTACAAAGCATTGACCACCCATATGAATGTAGGCCAACAATTTGATTTTTCAATCATTGCCAAGCTCTCTGGAGTAGGCTCTAAGCAGCTACATGCACTTAATCAAGGGTATTTAAAAAATCAAAGTTCACCCAATGGTCCGCATACGTTATTACTGCCAATTGAGCAACAGGCACTATTAAACAGCTCGTTTTTTAAAACTAACTTTGCTGGAGAGTACATAGTTAAACAAAACGATACGCTTTACAGTATTGCTAGGCGCTTTGGCATGCCTGTAAGTGCCTTAAAGCAACTTAATAATAAACAAAACAACTTAATTGGCATTGGTGAAAAATTACTTGTTGGCCAGCCCAAAACACTTCCGGAATCATTGACTGTTGATTATAAAATTAGCCCCTACCTTGAGCATCAAGAAGTGGTAATTGCAACACTCGAAATAGACTATGAAGTGCAACCAGGCGATACCTTGTGGAGCATTAGTCAGCTTTACAATGTGCCGCACAGTGACCTAGCTAAATGGAATAAACTGTCAGCGTCGAGTATGCTCAAACCAGGTATTCAATTAGTGTTATTTATTCCTCAGGCCGAAAAGCCTCAAGTAACAACTATTAAAAAAGATTTACTGTTAGATCTACAAAAAACATTAAATCAGCCACGTTAAGTTTCTAAAAAAACATATTTCGCGTAAAATTACGCTCTAACTAATACAGTCAAAATTTAAAGAGATAAGCATGCAAATTAGTAAAAATTCAGCCGTTGAATTTCATTACACCCTTAGCGAAGCCGGTGAGCAAATAGAAACCAGTACTAACGAAGCGCCTCTTACTTATATTCATGGCAGCGAAGGCATGCTTCCTGGTTTAGAAAATGCGCTGGAAGGCAAAGCCGCTGGCGAAAAGTTTAGCGTTACATTAGCGCCAAGCGAGTCATACGGCGAACGTGTTGATAACTTAGTACAACGCATTCCGTTAAAGCATTTACAAACACAAAGCAAAGTTAAAGTATGGAAACCAGGCATGACCGCAATGGTAAGCTCGGATCAAGGTCGTCATCAGGTAACTATTATTAAAGTAGGCCGCTTTAATGCCGATTGTGATTTAAATCATCCATTTGCAGGTAAAACACTGACTTTTGATGTTGAAGTAGTGTCGGTACGTGAAGCCACCAGCGAAGAAGTATCGCACGGCCATGTGCATGCAGCAGGCGGATGTGGTCACTCTCACTAATTAAAAAGTAATAACAAATAAAGGAGCAAGTATGTCAAAAGTGGCTATTGTTACCGGCGGCACCAAAGGTATTGGTTTAGCGGTAGTACAGCGCTTACTAGCAAGCGGCTATGAAGTACATAACCTTGATATAACACCAAGTAACTTTGGTGAGTTTCATCATTGTGATGTAAGCGATGTCACTGTTGTACGTCATTGTATTAATGCCATAGTTGAGCAAACGCAGCGCATTGATGTACTTGTTTCTAATGCAGGAAAACATTTAAGCGCCAACATAGAAAGTACCGATGAGCAAACTCTCGATGCACTATTTGCGCTTAATGTAAAAGGCGCGTATGCGGCAGTGCAAAGTGTATTACCAATAATGAAAACCCAAAACAACGGCGCTATTGTGCTTATAGCCTCAGATCAGGCAATTATAGGTAAACAAAATTCATTTGCTTATAACCTGACTAAACACGCCCTTGCTTCTATGGCAAAAACCACCGCGCTTGATTACGCGAGTTTTAATATTAGGGCTAATGCCGTGTGCCCTGGCACTATAGAAACACCGTTATTTCATAACGCCATAGACGCTTACTGTAAAAACAGTGGTGCCAATAAAGCACAAACAGTAGCCGAAGAGGCGGCATTGCAGCCACTTAACCGTTTAGGCCAAGCTGATGAAGTAGCCGCTTTAGTGAATTTTTTAGTCAGCGATGATGCAAGCTTTATCACCGGTAGCTTGCAAAGTATTGACGGTGGTTATACAGCGCAATGAGTAGTGCTATTATTGACCCCCATGTGCATTTTTTTAATCTACTTGAGGGGCAATATACTTGGTTACAAGGCGCTAACCCGCCGCCATGGCCTAACTTAGACAAAATAAAGCAGCCGATCAGTGCTGCGCAATTAATGCAAGATTGCGACTTTAAACTTGCAGGCTTAGTGCATATTGAAGCGGGGTTTGATAACAGCGCACCTATAAACGAGCTTAACTGGCTCACCAAGCACTTGGCTGGCATTACTTACAAAGCCGTTAGTTTTGCCCAGATTGATCAAAGCAATCAGCTATTTAGCCATGCGCTCAGTAACCTTTCCCATCCAAGCTTAGCGGGCATTAGAGATATTACCCAAGGTGATGACGCCAAACGTTTGCTCAGCAGTAATTGCTACAATAACTTTGAAACGTTACAGCAGTTAAAATTACATTTTGAAGCCCAGTTTGAGCTTGAAAACCATATTATAGTTAAGCAAATTGCTCAATACGCCAAACAGTTTCCACAGTTACAAATTATACTTAATCACGCAGGTTTACCCCACAATATGCCAGCGTGGCAGCAAGGCATTAAATTACTCGCCAAGTACCATAACATTGCAATTAAGTTTTCGGGATTTGAGTTACTTAAGCTCAATAGCGGGCAGCAAGCACAGTGCTTTAATATTATTTTTCAACACTTTGGCGAGCAAAGAATAATGTTTGCGAGTAACTTCCCCGTTTGCCAAATCAATACCCAATATAACGACTTATGGCAGGCACACTTTAACTTATGTAGTAACCAAGCGCTTTGGCAGCAATTAAGCTATAAAAACGCTAAACACTGCTATCAACTCTAAATAAAAGCCGCTATATTTAAATTAATCGTTTAAAAATAGAGCTTCTTATATGCACTCTAAAATTCGTGACAAAAAAACAACAACACTCGCTTCTTTAGCACTGCTTAGCGTTTTATCTGGGTGTGGCGGCGGTAGCGATAGCGAGGGCCTTACTCCTAATAGCAATACCAATGGCTGGAGCGCAGGGGTATTTGCCAGTGCCAGCCAATTTAAAGGACAATGCCAAGCAAGTAATGAAAAAAACTGGCTGCGTTCGTGGAGTAACGAAACCTACCTTTGGTACGATGAGATAATAGATACCGATCCAGCGCTTACAAGCGGCGTAGTTGCTTATTTTGATACCTTAAAAACCAATGAACTGACCGATTCAGGCGCTAAAAAAGATAACTACCACTTTAACTTACCTACCGATGAGTGGCAGCGCCAAAGTCAATCAGGGGTAACCTATGGCTATGGCTTTAATATAAAAATACTTGCTAGCAGCGCGCCACGCCAAGCCGTTATTAGCTATACCGAGCCAAATACACCTGCGAGTAATCAAAACCTTGCTCGTGGCTTTGAACTTGTTGCTGTAGATGGCATTGATTTTGTAAATACGACTTCCAGCAGTGAAGTTGCTCTTATTAGTGCAAGTTTGTTTCCTGAGCAAACAGGTAAAACGACCGAGTTTGTATTTAAAGACATAAATACTAACCAAAACCGTACCGTAACACTCACCTCGCAAAATATTACCTCGCAACCGGTAGTCAATGTGCGTACCGACTTAGCCGATGGCGATGTGGGTTATTTTCAGTTTAATAGCCATAATGCGATTGCTGAAGATCAGCTCTACAATGCATTTAACCAATTTGCAGCAAGTAACATTAAAGACTTAGTGATTGACGTACGCTATAACGGCGGCGGCTTTTTACAAATGGCCAGCCAAGTAGCCTATATGATTGCGGGCCGCGCGAACACCCAAGGAAAAGTGTTTGAGCGTACTGTTTTTAACGATAAAAATCCAAATACCAACCCGGTAACTGGGCAAACACTTAGCCCAATGCCGTTTACTAATCAGTTTGTGGGATTTGCCGATAACCCTGCAACTGTGCCCGGTAGCGCACTGCCAACATTAAACCTAAACCGCGTATTTGTTCTCACGACTAGCAGCACCTGTTCAGCAAGCGAAGCCATTATTAATGGTCTGCGCGGCGCCGACATTGAAGTGATCCAGATAGGCTCTGGTACCTGTGGCAAGCCTTATGGCTTTTATCCTACCGATAACTGCGCAACCACCTATTTTACCATTCAGTTTAGCGGTATAAATAATAAAGGTTTTGGCGAGTATGCTGATGGCTTTGCGCCAAAAAACACTATTGATAACGCTTTTCAACCCGTATTATTAAATGGTTGTGCGCTTGCCGATGACTTTTCTCAGCCATTAGGTAATGCCAATGAAGCACTGCTTAAAACAGCGCTTAACTATCGAAATACCGGTAGCTGCCCTGCGCCAAGCTCCATAAACAGTAAACAAGGTTTTGCACCTGCTATTACAACTGATTCGCCTGAAGTAAAAGATACGCGAATTCAAACCTTGCTTGAGCAAAATACTATTCTTAGCGATAACATGAGATAAACCATGAAAGTACGCCGACTTACAGTAATCGCATTTATAACAACCGCACTCAGCGGCTGCTTAGCACAAAGCGCTGAGCCAACTCCTAAGCTGCAGCATGCGCTATTAGTAACACCTAATAGCATAGCAGTAGCTAATGCTATTGCCAGCTTGCTGCATAGCTCACAAGTGCAATTAGCCGATGATGTATTTACTACTAACAGTACTGTGACGCTCGATAAACTCAACCATAAAGACTCTATGGGTAATCCTATTATGGGTAAGCAGCTTAATATGCCCGACCAGTTTGAGTTAATGATTAAAGGCAAGCAATGCTTTGTTCGCCATCTTGATAGCAAAGCAACGCAGCAGTTAAAAGGCGTACAGTGTAAAATTAATCAGCTATAACAATAACGCCAAATAGCAAAAGCCGCGTAGTGAGCTATCACTACGCGGCTTTTTAATCTGTATGCTAAAACTATTTAATTTCTACACGCTGCGAGCGCATTACAATCTCATCGTTTAATTCAATACCAATACCTGGCTCTTCCGACACTTGAAAAAAACCATTTTTAGGTTGAGGATCTTGCAGACACAACTCACGGTTCCATTTTTTAATCGCATAAGTATGATGCTCATGAATTAAAAAGTTAGGAATGGCTGTTTCTAAATGCAGTGAAGCTGCAGTCGCTACTGGCCCGCCGCATACATGCGCTTGAATGCGCACATCAAAAATATCGGCGTAGTCACACACTTTTTTCGTTTCGGTAAAACCACCACATAAACCAATATCGGGTTGCAATACATTAATACTTTGATCTTCTAAGTATGGGCGTACACCCCAGCGGTTATACAAGCGTTCACCACCAGCAATTGGCACGGCCACTTTATCAGCCACTTTGGCATGCAATGAATGGTTTAAATAGTTAACGGGTTCTTCAAAAAACATGCAATCGAATTCTTTCGCTATTTCGCCCAATTGAATTGCCGAAGTCACCCCTGGTAAGCTATGGCATTCAAAAATAATATCAACTTCGTCGCCTACCGCTTCACGAATCGCTTGCATACGCGCACGGTACAACTTCATTTCAGCGCGGGAAATAATATTAGTGCGATCGTAGTAAGTATTGCCGTCTTTATCGTACTGAATTGGGTCTACTTTTACTGCATCGTAACCCTCGGCAACCGCTTTTAAAGCCGCTTCGGCGTATTCTTGTGGCTGCACTAATGCTTTAAACTCGCTATCCCAGTCAAACTGTAGTTGCGATGCATAAGTGCGTAATTTATCGTTAACCTTACCACCAAGTAGTTGATACACAGGTACACCCAGTGCTTTACCTTTAATATCCCACAGAGCAGTATCAATCGCACTCATTGCAGCATATACAACAGGCCCACCACCTAAACCCCAAAAGCTTTCACGTAACATACGCGACCAAAGCTTTTCGGTTTGAAATGGGTCGTGGCCAATTAAAAATGCATCGGCCATTTCTTTGATCATAGCGGCAGCAGCGCTGTGGCCTAAATCGTATGCAAGGCCCGCTTCACCCACACCACTAATGCCTTCATCAGTATGAATACGTACAAATACTGGAGTCCAAGCAGGACGATCTGGGCAATGAATATCAAACACTTCAACGCGATTTACTTTCATGAATATTCCTTATTAACCTTTAAATGGTTATTTTGCAAAACTAGGATCAAGTCGGTACGCTTTGCGCAGCATAGCTGGCCACGCTAACTGCCCGCCAGTACTACCACTGTGCACTAAATTTGCTTGATTATAAATATTGTCGATTATAGGCTGCGGGACGCTAATAGCCTGCTGCGAACTGGCTTGAATAGCGAGCTGTATTTCACAGGCGCGCTGTAAATCATAAAAGCGCATAAAAGCATCGCCCACCGTTGGCCCCACTGTTAAGCCACCGTGGTTAACTAATAACATATGGTTAGTATTGCCTAAATCATCTTGTAAGCGTTTTCGTTCATCATCGTTAACCGCTAACCCTTCGTAACCATGATACGAAAGCGACGGCAAAGAGAACATGGAATACTGACTTAGTGGCAATAAGCCATTTTTTTGTGTAGCAACAGCTATGGTTTCTTTCGTGTGTAAATGAATCACACAATGCGCATCGTCGCGTACTTCGTGAATTGCGCTATGAATAGTAAAGCCAGCTGGATTAATATTAAATGGCGTGTCGTCAATAATATTGCCGCTTAAATCTACTTTAACTAAGTTAGAAGCGCTGATTTCATCAAAGGTTAAACCAAAGGCGTTCACTAAGTAATGATCACTGCCCGGTATCCGCGCCGATAAATGCGTGTAAATTAAATCGCCCCAACGAAAATGATCCACCAACCTATAACAGGCTGCTAGATCAACTCGTAGCTGCCATTCTTGTGCTGATACTTTATTTTTTAAATCGAGCTGGGGTAAATCAAACATAATAAGCCTTTAAATACACATAAGATCAATTGCGCAATAGATGTTTAGAAGTCTAAATTAGTATTTAGGTTATAGCAATCAGGAAATAAAACAGCCACACTAGGTGTGGCTGTTTTTTAATAAAAATAATTAACTGCGTTTATTATTTTACGTTTGCAAGGTAATCAGCAATTGCAGCAAACTCTTCATCTGTTACGGTTGCTACCATAGCTTTCATAGCCATAGACATACCATTACTGCGCGCACCTGATTTAATGTCTTTCATTTGTGCAACTAAATAGTCTTTATTTTGACCATTTAATTTAGGGTACATGCCCATAATAGGTGCCTTACCTTCTGCGCCGTGACACGTTTGGCAGTTTTTAGCAGTGTAAAGTGCAGCACCATCTGCAGCAGCTGCATTAAATGACAAGCTTGCGGCTAAACTAATACCCGCGCCTAATAAAAGTGTTTTAATTTTGCTCATTGTATTTACTCTTCTTTTTTTGACGGTTAAAAAACTGTTCTGGTGATTGTAGTCAACAACACTATAAAAAGCATACGTAACTAATAGCATTTGACGATCAATCAGAACAAATACATGTACAGCTCATTTAAGTTAACTTTAGCAAAAATTAAATGAGTCTACACTTAACTAAAATTTACCACGTTAAATCATCTGGTATTTCAAAATCGGCGTATGGATCGTCTTCATCTTTTACTTTGCTTTCTGGCTCAACATGAAAAACAATATAATGTTCATCTACTTCAGCTACTTTACGTGCCGGTTCGTCTTCTAATACGTAAAATCGGCCTTCGAGCACACAAATAGCTAAGCGACCACCCGATAACGCTTTTTGCGTTCTTTCGTTTACTTCAATGCTCTTTACTTTGTTTTCGTAAGTAAAGTTAAAAGTACGCTCACCACGTATTGCTTCTTGGTTATGGTGTTCTAAAATTTGTTTAACACGGGCACTTTGCTCGCGCTGCTTTAAACTACCTTGGCGTGCCTGGTTAAGCTCTTCTGCTTTTTGTTGCTGCTCAAGTTTTGTTTGTTGAATATGCTTTTGTAAATCGCTAGGGTTACTGGTTGCACCCTTTTTTTGCTTTTTTTGCTGCTTACGCTTTTCTGATTTAGCAACTTTAGCTTTATGCGATGTTGTTAATCCTGCTTGGAGCAATTGCTCTTGAAGTGACCCCATGGCTCTATTCCACTAAAAACTAATATTAAGACTATTTTAATCACCAATGCCGGCAAATAACAGCGCTATCATCATTAATCTAACAAACGACGATAAAAACACCATGATTTAGCGCAAAGATAGCGACTCTTTTAGTAAACAATTACTTATTACTGTTTATGGGCATACCAAATAGTCGCTTAAAGTATTCGTTTTTAGATTATCAAACACAAGGGATTTTTAATATACTGCCACTTAACTATTAGTTACTCGCCAAGCTATAATAATGCGCCTACCTCACTTGTTGCTTTGCTCTGTATTTATTTTTTTTGTACTTTACGCTCCACAACCACTGCTTGGCCTATTTGCAGTTGAGTTTGGTGTTGCCCCCGCCGTTGCTGGCAGCTTAATGACTGCGGCTATGCTACCACTGGCTATTGCGCCTTTAGTGTATGGGTTGTTTTTAACTAAACGTAATCCTTTATTTATATTACGCATTGCTATGTTGTTATTGGGAGGATGCTGTTTATTATTTGTTTACGCCCCCACCTTTGAGCTGCTGTTATTGGTACGCTTTTTACAAGGCCTAATATTACCAGCGGCATTAACAGCCATGACCAGTTATATTGGCATGAGTTTTAGTGCCGATACACTGCAAAAAAATATGACAATCTACATTGGCAGCACCATAGTAGGCGGCTATTTTGGGCGTGTTCTGGCAGCTATTTTTAGCGATATATGGCACTGGCAAAGTTTTTATTATTTTATTGCCACCATGCTCATTTTGCTTGCGTGGAGTATTCCCCATACCCGCTTTAAAAGTAATAACGTTAAATCAATACTTTCACCACTAGACTATATTAAACAACTGCGTGAAGGGCCGCTGCTAAAAGTGTATGGTGCGGTATTTTGTATGTTTTTTTGCTTTGCCGCTTTACTTAATTATTTACCTTTTATTTTGCAAAATACTTTTTTAATCACTAATACTCGCGACATTGGCTTGGTTTACAGTGGTTATTTAATCGGCGCTTTAGCGTCTATTACAACACCTTGGTTACTTAAAAAAGTGCCCTCTGCATGGCATTTATTAACGGCTATATTTTTGTTTTACAGTATTAGCATTGTCATGTTAATGAGCCACCAGCTAATAGTGTTTTTAGCCGCATTTACATTATTTTGCGGGTCTATGTTTGTGATTCACTCAACTGCCGCTCCCTTAGTTAATAAAATAAGTAAAGCACCACCGAGTGTTACTAATGGCGGGTATGTATCGTTTTATTACAGCGGCGGTGCACTTGGGTCGTTATTACCAGGGGTGATATACCAGCATCATGGGCAAACCGCATTTATGGCAGCTTTATTGGCTGTTTGCCTATGCGGCTTGATGCTGGTTATATGGGCTTACCTTGAAGGTAAAAATACTACGCGAGGCTGATGCTCAGTAAAGTTAAAAAACTGCTCTAAGTCTGCTTTATTAAGTAACCAGGTTTGGGTGTTTTCAAACGGATGACAATGAAATAGCTCACCTTGCCAAATATCTTGATCTAGCCAAACGCTTACTTCGTTTTGCTTGTCGTTCATTAGGCTAAGCATAGATACACACCCAGGTGCTACTTTTAAATAGCGCGCTAAACGCTCGCTTGAGGCAAACCCTAACCGCGATAACCCTTGTTGTTTTGACAATACTTTTAAATCAAGTTGCTTGTCATGGGCGGTTATAACTAAAAAGTGCCGCTTACCTTCATTATCACGTAAAAATAAATTTTTAAGTCGTGTACCTGGGCGCTCCACCATAAAGGCATCGGCATCTAAACTGCCATGTAATGGTGGGTGCTCTATCACCTCATAATTAATATTTAACTGCGCTAATAGCGCTGCTAACTTTGTTTTATCAGCTAACATACTACAAACAACGTCCTCTTAATTGCACACTTAAATCACGCCACAGTACCTCATTAATTTCATGCTTAGCGGGGCAATAGTTGCGTGTTTCAAGCTCTTTATTTAACAATTCAACAGCTTGATCTTCTAACTGCAATTTTAAAATACTCGACTCTTCAAAATGCTCTTGCGCTGCAAAACGCTCAAAGTCACTGCGGGTAAACTTTTTATCTAAATTAATGTTCTGGCGGCTTTTAGCCTTTACCGATACTACGTAGGCAAATAGCTTATTTCCTTGTTCATCTTGTTTTTCATGAAACTGTTTATTATTTATTTCATAAGGTTGCTCGTCACTTGAGTTAGCACAGCCAACAAGCAAAACCATCAGTACTAAGGCATACTTTTTCATTTTTAATTGTCTTTTTACTGAATATTGTTGTTGAGTCTACCAAAATTTCATCTAAACGGTAAAATTAGTGAAAAAATACTTGACCTATTTTATAAAAAATCTTAAAGTTCGTCCCGCTTGAGAATCAGCAATCAAGCTTTTACGTAATATGTAAAATTTAGGAATGTGGGGCTATAGCTCAGCTGGGAGAGCGCCTGCCTTGCACGCAGGAGGTCAGCAGTTCGATCCTGCTTAGCTCCACCACTTTCCTACTCCCTCTTTAGTATTGTCTCAAAGCCATCAATTTATTCGCTATTTTATCGAAATTTTCCGAGAAAACCCATTGATCGACGCGAAGCGGCGTCGATGGGATGAATCGGAATAGTTAGCCCTGCTCTTGAATGTATTTTCGAATTGTATCAGCAGCCGCATTTCCAAC